>NZ_JBMYXF010000003.1:0-106696 GCF_049608145.1 Halocynthiibacter sp. | reverse complement strand
AGTTGTGTACTCCATTGCACCAGCTTCTTCGAGAGTAGCAATAATACGAGCAACGTTGGAAGCCTTCTGACCAATCGCTACGTAGATACACTTCATTGGCTTGAAGCCAGGAAGCTTGCCTGCCTCAGCAGCCTTGTTTTGGTTGGACTGGGAAATGATAGTATCAATCGCGATAGTGGTCTTGCCAGTAGCACGGTCACCAATGATAAGCTCACGCTGGCCACGGCCAACTGGGATCATCGCATCAACAGATTTCAGACCCGTCGCCATTGGCTCGTGAACTGATTTACGTGGGATAATGCCAGGGGCTTTCTGGTCAGCAATCGCACGTGTTTTGGTTTTGATTGGGCCTTTGCCGTCGATCGGGTTGCCCAGACCGTCAACAACGCGACCAAGCAGTGCGTCACCTGTTGGAACGTCCACAATCGCGTTGGTACGCTTAACTGTGTCGCCTTCTTTAATGTCACGGTCAGAACCGAAAATAACAACACCAACGTTGTCAGTTTCAAGGTTCAGCGCCATGCCGCGGATCCCACCAGGGAATTCGACCATTTCACCAGCCTGGATGTTATCCAAACCGTGTACACGCGCAATACCGTCACCAACGGAGAGCACACGGCCCACCTCGGCAACTTCGGCGTCCTGGCCAAAGTTTTTGATCTGCTCCTTAAGGATCGCAGAGATTTCGGCTGCCTGGATTCCCATTATCCGACCTCTTTCATTGAATTCTGGAGTGCTGCGAGCTTGGAGGCAACCGACGTATCGATCATCTGCGAGCCCACTTTAATAATAAGACCGCCGATAAGATCCTTATCAACGGTCGCATTAACTTTGACGTCTTTACCGACAGTGCCCTTAAGCACTTTGGCAAGCTTTTCGGACTGGGCTTTGGTCAGCGCCTTCGCACTGGTCACATCCGCAGTCATTTCACCCTTGGCATCAGCAATCATAGCACGCAGGGCGCTGATCAGCTGTGGCAGCACAAACAAGCGACGCTTCGAAGCCATCAGGCTCAGCGCATTTGCAACTGCAGGGGAAAGTTTCATTTTTTTAGCGATGGCGCCCACAGAGGCGCCTTGCTCTTCGCGGGTGTAAACCGGCGAATTGATCAGGTCGGCGAATTCGCCGTTTTCTGCAAGAAGTGCGCCCAGCGCATCAAGATCGCTTTCCAGCGGCTTGAGTTTCTTGCTTTCACTGGCCAGTTCAAAAATGGCCGTGGCATAGCGGTTAGCGATGCCAGTGGAGACAGAAGCAGATTCAGACACGTCCACCCTTCCGATGTCATAAGCCTGCGCCATTCGGAGGTGAACAGCAAACAAGCGGCGTGAAGCGCACAGGATCCCCTGCACACAAAATCGAAGTCGATGTAGCAGAGGTGACCCGTTGTCGCAACAGAGTTTGCGCTATCTCTTGTGGAAGGCTTTTACTTTTTGGGAAGATTTTTTGCTGCATGCGGTCAGGTGCGACGCTTTGCCATGGGTAATGCGGCATTTTTCGGCATGACAATCCACATCTAACATCAGGCGATTCCCTGATCAGGACATTTCGTCCTTTCCCGAAACAATCGACTGATTTCACGAAGACGATACGCTATGCAGCATACATGGACATGAAAATCATCATCCTTCCAGGCCTGGATGGGCACCCTGCCCTGCGCGACGCTTTTATTGCAGCATTGGCCCTGGACTTTGACGCTGATTGCTTTCATTATCCCCGCGATCGTTCTGACTACCAGAACATGCTGCTGTGGGTTCGTGAAAAACTGCAGACCGTGGATGGCAACTACATTCTGATCGCAGAATCATTTTCCGGCCCCCTGGCCCATTTACTCGCGACAGATCCCCCCCCAGGATTACGTGGCATTGTCTGGGTTGGCAGTTTCATCACGCCGCCCCGCAGGCTGCCTGCCTTTATTGCGCATCTCGCAAAGTTCATTCCTTTGTCCGCACCGGGTTTCCGGCATTCGTTAATCTGGGTGGGGTTTGGTCGATGGGGTAACACCTCTGCCAGAAAAGACCTACTGACCATCCTAAAAACACTGCCAAAGCACATTATAGTGAAACGCTTGCAGCAGGTTCTGCGGTATCGTCCTGACCTTGATCGGAAATATTCAACCGGTTTAAAGCTTTTCGCAATATCAGCCCAGTATGACAGCCTGTTATCCCGCCGGACGCGGAAAGGGTTTCGGCACCAGAACATTCCCCTGTGCATCCTTCCCGGCCCCCACTTCCTGCTTCAGGCTATGCCCGTCGAGGTTGCGTGCGAGATCCGAAAATTCTGCGCGCGGCTCTAACGGACATCGCCCAATCGGTTTAACCTCTGGCGCAACCAACCCTTCCAACACACGCAAAGGCTTGCGCGCCCGATCCACAAGACCCGGAGGGCGTGGGGCCAACATTTGTTTCTTCGCTTCAACCAAAAGAACACCTCCGGCCAGCCAAGGGGCCGCTTTGCCGAATCTTTCCCAAAATGTCGTACTGCGCAGCCAGAAACGTTTGTCGCTGGGCGGTGCAAACAGGGCCGACAGATGGCGACCGGGAACAAAATCATGCGCCTTCAACTGGGCCTCAAGCTGGCTGTTGCTATAGGGGCGACCATAGCCAAAAGGTGTACCATCACGCCGCGCCCACAGACCCGCCCGGTTGGGCACAACAAAAATCGCCTTCCCGCCAGGCCCCAGCACACGCCAGCATTCATCCAACAGGGTCTTCGGGCGATCAGATGTTTCAAGCCCGTGCATCACAACCAGACGATCTACAGATCCAGTTTCAATCGGCCACATGGTTTCTTCGGTCAAAACCGAAACATTCGGCATCCCGGCAGGCCAAGACATCACCCCCTGTTGCGCAGGCATAAGTCCGGTGACACGTCTTGCTGTGGGCAGGTAAGGGCGCAAAAGAGGTACCGCAAAACCAAAACCAACAACCGTCTGCCCGGCCACATCCTGTGGCGTCCAAAGCTGCGTCAGCCTGTCCCGCACACCTTTTTGTGCCGCGCGTCCCAAAAGACTGCGGTAATAAAATTCACGAAGGTCAAGAACATCAAGATGCATCGGGCACTCATTCCAGTCAGATCATCAGCAAAGCTTAAGCCAGTCCACGCAAGCGACGCAACCGGCCTTGCGTTAAACAGAAATGCTTCGGGCACCGCGCTGCGCATGCAGGATCAGATTATTCGCAGGCATCAGCAGTTCAGACACATCGCTCAGCCCTGCATTCACCATCTGCCCACGCACCCATTGCGCATCCTTATAGCCAATCGATGTGTCCTGACTGATTAGGCTGGCGTGAAACTTTGCATCCCCCTCACTGCGAAAAGCGCCTGCATCCCTAAACGGGCCATATACCATCATGCGCCCCCCTGGGTTCAGCGCCTGCGCCATACCCGCCAGCACGCTGGCAGCGGCGGCATCCGGAATCAGATGCAAAAGGTTCACAACATAAATAAAGTCGTAGGTCTCATTCAAAGCCCCCCAGCCGGTCACCGCATCAAATTCCCGTACTTCACCCAAATTCGGTAATTGCACCTTCTCGCGCCAAGCTTGAATACTGATCAGGCGTTCTTCCTCGATATCACTTGGATGCCATACCAGATCCGGCCACGTCGCCGCAAAATCTGCAATATGTTGCCCTGTCCCACTGGCCAGTTCCAATACATCACCGCCTTGGGGCAGCAGATCTGCCAGCACCTCTTTGATCGGCGCAAGGTTGCGCTCGGCTGATGGGGCATGAAGACGTCCGTCGGCTTCGCGATCTTGAAGATGTGGGCTGTCAGGCAAAATCAAAGGTTTCTTCATCAGGCTGTCCTTTTTCAATACGCCATCTGTTGCACCTCCCCCGGATTTGGGCAAGTCTTGAGACAACATCTGCTGTGAAGGACCCCGCATGTCTCTGGAAATCGTCACCCTGACCGCCCTTGCCGACAACTACTTTTCGCTCCTCCATAACAGGGACACCGGCGAAACCGTGTTGGTGGATGCACCCGAAGCTGCGCCCGTGCAGGATGCACTTGACGCGCGGGGCTGGACCCTGACACATATTCTACTGACCCATCATCATCCGGATCACATCGACGGTGTTGCCGCGTTACAGGCCGCAAGTGGTGCGAAAATTATCGGCGCAAAGGCTGATGCCCATCGCCTGCCCCCCCTCGATCTGGAAGTGAATGAAGGGGATCAGTTTACCCTCGCAGGCAGCCCCTGTCAGGTGATCGACGTTTCCGGCCACACCATCGGCCACATCGCCTTTTATCTGCCACAAGAACAAGCCGCATTCACAGGCGACAGCCTCATGGCCTTTGGGTGTGGGCGCTTGTTTGAAGGCAGCCCGGAAATCATGTTTGAAAGCCTGCAAAAACTGGCCGCCCTGCCCCAGGACACGATGATCTATTCCGGACATGAATATAGTGCTGGCAATGGGGCTTTTGCGCTCAGCGTTGATGGTGACAATCCTGCGGTTCAGGCACGCGTCGCTGAAAACCTACAGAAACGCGCAAATGATGATGTAACCGCTGTTGCCACTTTGCAGCAGGAATTTGCGACAAACCCGTTCCTGCGCTGCGATCAGCCCGCATTGCGCATGTCCTCAGGCCTTGGCGAGGATGCGAATGCTGCACAGGTCTTCGCTGCGATCCGCCGTCAGAAGGATAATTTCTGAAAAATCCCGGCGGGTTGTGGTATTTTCGTGCTATAATTCTTTTGTCAGGCCCGATTTTTCCGGGCAATTCGCGAATAAATCACTGAATGTGACAATATTTGAACAAAAAGCACTTGTATCGGCCGTAATCACAACCGAACTTTAACACAGAGCGGTCATGCTAAAGGGAAGCGCAGTCAATCATTGTCGCGCCCCCTACGGCCAGAAGGATAAGGAGCCCATCGCCATGCCTTCATTTACAGCGACACTAGAGCAGTCGATCCACGCAGCCCTGGCGCTTGCCAATGCGCGACAGCATGAGTTTGCGACATTAGAACACTTACTTCTGGCCCTGGTCGAAGAACCAGATGCCGCACGCGTCTTGCAGGCCTGTGAAGTGAATTTGGATATTTTGCGCGGGGAACTGCAGGATTTCATTGACGACGAACTGGCAGGCCTGATCACCGAAACGGAAGGATCTGAAGCCGTTCCAACCGCCGCCTTCCAACGTGTGATCCAGCGTGCAGCAATCCACGTACAATCTTCTGGCCGCACAGAAGTTACGGGCGCCAACGTGCTGGTCGCTATCTTTGCCGAACGCGAAAGCAACGCCGTTTATTTCCTGCAGGCACAAGACATGAGCCGCTATGACGCGGTAAACTTTATCGCCCATGGCATGGCAAAAGATCCAGATTTCAGCGAAGATCGCCCCCTTGCCGGTGCAGGCCTGCCCCATGAAGAAGGCGATGGGTTTACCGAAGCCGCTGCCGAAGAAAAAGAAACCGCGCTTTCCAAATATTGTGTTGATCTCAATCACAAAGCATCTGAGGGCGAAGTTGACCCTCTGATCGGGCGCGAACATGAAGTTGAACGTTGTGTTCAGGTTCTCTGCCGCCGCCGCAAAAACAACCCCTTGCTGGTCGGCGATCCCGGCGTTGGGAAAACGGCCATTGCAGAAGGGCTTGCGCGAAAGATCGTGCAGGGTGAAACACCAGAAATTCTTTCAGAAACAACGATCTATTCCCTTGATATGGGGGCGCTTCTTGCGGGCACCCGGTACCGCGGTGATTTCGAAGAACGCCTAAAAGCCGTCATGACAGAGCTGGAAGAACATCCAAATGCAGTGCTGTTTATCGACGAAATTCACACAATAATCGGGGCGGGTGCGACATCTGGCGGGGCGATGGATGCCTCCAACCTTCTGAAACCCGCACTTCAGGGCGGGAAACTGCGCTGCATGGGATCCACCACTTATAAAGAATTCCGTCAACATTTTGAAAAAGACCGCGCCCTGGCCCGTCGTTTCCAAAAAATCGACGTGAATGAACCTTCTGTTGCGGATTCAATCAAAATCCTAAAGGGGCTGAAACCCTATTTCGAAGAACATCACGAAATCCGCTATACGCTGGACGCGATCAAATCAGCGGTTGAACTGTCCGCCCGCTATATCACGGATCGTAAATTGCCCGACAAAGCGATTGATGTGATCGATGAGGCAGGTGCCGCGCAACATCTGGTGGCGGAAAGCAAACGCCGTAAAACCATTGGCACCAAAGAAATAGAGGCCGTGGTCTCCAAAATCGCCCGCATTCCTGCGAAAAATGTATCCAAGGATGATGCCGAAGTTCTGCGCGATCTTGAAACATCTCTGAAACGCGTGGTCTTTGGGCAGGACACAGCAATTGAAACGCTGTCCAGCGCGATCAAACTGGCCCGCGCAGGCCTGCGTGAACCAGAAAAACCCATTGGGAACTACTTATTTGCAGGCCCAACCGGTGTTGGCAAAACCGAAGTTGCAAAACAACTGTCCAGCACTCTTGGCGTTGAAATGCTGCGTTTCGATATGTCTGAATACATGGAAAAACACGCCGTTTCCCGCCTGATTGGCGCCCCTCCCGGCTATGTCGGGTTTGATCAGGGCGGTCTGTTGACCGATGGCGTGGATCAACACCCACATTGCGTTCTTTTACTGGATGAGATCGAAAAAGCGCACCCGGATGTCTTCAACATTCTATTGCAGGTTATGGATAACGGCCAGTTGACTGACCACAATGGTCGCACGGTCGACTTCCGCAATGTCATTTTGATCATGACATCCAATGCCGGTGCCACGGAACAGGCGAAGGAAGCTGTTGGTTTCGGTCGTGATCGCCGTGAAGGCGAAGATACAGCCGCGATTGAACGCATGTTCAGCCCTGAGTTCCGCAACCGTCTCGACGCTGTGGTCAGCTTTGCACCGCTGGGCAAAGACGTCATTCTGAAGGTTGTAGAGAAATTTGTTCTGCAGCTGGAAGCCCAACTGATGGATCGCAATGTAACCTTTGAACTGACACCAGCCGCCGCCGCCTGGCTGGGCGAAAGAGGGTATGATGCGAAAATGGGGGCGCGTCCATTGGGCCGCGTGATTCAAGAACACATCAAGAAACCTCTGGCCGAAGAACTGCTATTTGGATCTCTGGCCAAAGGGGGGGTCGTACGTGTAACCGTGAAAAAAGGCGAACTCGATCTTCAGACTTTGCCACAGGAAACACGCCAGCTTTCCGGAAAATCGCCCCATCTTCTGACAGCTGAATAGGTCAGGCAGACCGCGCTTCAGGCAATATTCAGCCCAGGATAGGCACCCTTACACAACAAAAAGCCCCGTCATTTCTGGCGGGGCTTTTTGTCATTCAATCTTCAACTGTTATTCACCCAATTTGGCGTGAACTTCATCCAGATCTACTTCGCCAATTGGCATCTTATTCGACGGATCATCAAAGCTGTATTGGAACAGTTTGAAATCACGGTGATAGATTTCCCAGATCAGGTGCATCGACAGATCATCAAAATAATCTTCAACGGGATGCGCACGTTTCGGGCCGTGGCCTTCGCTTTCGTTAAAACGCGGGATCGATGTCAAATCAACCGGATGCGGGGTTTCGATCGCATCCAGCACGCTTTGCATGCCCTCGTTAAACTTCTCAGTGAAGAAAATATTGTCATAGCGTCCGCCGTTGGCAATAAACGTGGACACATGCCCCGACATCGCGGACCAGTGGATATCCGGATCCATCGGACGACGCCAACGAATGGTGTCACGAACAAACAGCAGAAAGCGGCGAAAGCTCTGGATCTGATCGAACTCAAACCCGGTTTCCGGATCGCCAACTTCAATCCCGTATTTCTGGATCAACAGCGGAACCAAATTACCACGGTAACGCTTGCCATTTCGCTGAATTCCGCAAATTTTGTCAAAAAATGAGCTCAGAACACGGGTATAAGGATTGCGCACACAGGTGAAGGCATAGGATTTATGCGACGCAACATTGGCTTCGATCAAAGGCTTGCTCTGATCCAATGACCATTTATGCATCCGGCCTTTGGCATCGTGGATGTCGCCATCAAAAAATTCGCCGTGGTCGGAATAATACATGACCTGACCAATGGTCGAGCAGGCACATTTTGGTACAACACGATAAACGACACTTTCGCTCTCGGTCATCCAGGTTCCTGGGAAACCCATATTTAACTTGCCTCCTGATTAACGCTGCAGATACTCTCTGTTCTTATCCTGCAATTGTGTATAAAAAAGCAAAAATCAGCCCAGGATACAACGGCTGAACCTAATATCTTTGTTTCCCGGCCCGTTACCTGAGGTTTCTGTCACTAAAATGTCGAAAATTGCCTTCATTTTGCTTTGCCATAAAGATCCGGAAGCCATTATTAAACAAGCCGAACGCCTAACCGCGGCCGGCGATTATATGTCTATCCATTTTGATGCGCGCGCGAATCCGGAACATTTCCGTAAGATTAAAACCGCTCTGGCCGATAACCCCGGCGTGACCTTTGCCAAAAAACGAATCAAATGCGGTTGGGGCGAATGGTCTTTGGTTCAGGCCACACTATACGCCACCGAAGCCGCTGAAAAAGCCTTCCCACGAGCGACGCATTTTTACATGCTGTCCGGCGATTGCATGGCAATCAAAACCGCAGGATATGCCCATGAATTCCTGGACGACAGGGATTGTGACTATATTGAAAGCTTTGATTATTTTGCCAGCGACTGGATCAAAACAGGCATGAAAGAAGAACGCCTGATCTACCGGCATTTCTTCAACGAACGCACGCAAAAAAAGCTGTTCTACACGTCTTTCAACCTGCAACGTAAACTGGGCATGACGCGCAGCGTGCCGAATGATCTCCAGGTCATGATTGGCAGTCAGTGGTGGTGTCTACGCCGCGCTACCGTTGAGGCTGTGCTTCAATATTGTCGTGAGCATCCCGAAGTTCTGAAGTTCTTCAAAACCACATGGATCCCGGATGAAACCTTCTTCCAAACCTTGGTCCGCCACCTGGTACCCTCTGAGGACATTGAAAGCCGGACCCTGACGTTTCTGATGTTCTCAGATTACGGGATGCCGGTGACATTCTATAATGATCACTACGATCTTATGCTCAGCCAAGATTTCCTTTTCGCCCGCAAAATCAGCCCTGGCGCACGGGAACTGAAACGGCGTCTCGGGGATCTCTGGGCCAGCGAAGAACAGGAATTTCAAATCTCTAACGAAGGGCGCAGCCTGTATCGTTTTCTGGCCAGACGCGGCCGAATCGGCCGCCGATTTGCCCCCCGGTTCTGGGAAACAGAAAGTTCTCTGGGACGTGACCGCACACTTTACATCGTGACCTGCAAAAAATGGCATGTGGCCAAACGGTTTGTCGAAGCCATTCGCAAACACAGTGACCTGCCCGCCGTGGAATATCTCTTTTATGAAGAAAACACGGCCCTGCCCGATCTTGGCGGGATTGAAGGCACACTTGGAAAACGAACACGTCACCGCCGCGCCCTGACCCGGATGCTGCTGGATTATTACCAATCTGATCGCATGGTGATCTGCCTTGATCCAAAGAACTTGGATCTGATCAAGGATTTCTATGCCGACCGATCCAACACGCGCCTGCTGGAACTGGAATGTAACTTCTCCGAAGACTACCTGGCTGGGCATGCAAAACGTGTCGGGCTGGCCGGGGAAATGACATCAGATCAAACCATTTCCCGGCTTCTGCCAACCATCCGTCGTGACGTTTTGCAGGAAAGTGACGAAATCCGCGATGCCCTGTTTGCCGATTTCTTCCGGATGCGCGAATCCGCAACCGAAGAAGAAAACATACAGTCCGTCGCCAACTTCCTTCACTGCCAGCCGGACACCGCAACCGAAATTGTCCGCGCACCACATTTGTTTGCCGACTAACGCCGAAGAGAGTTCAAAAATGGCCAATACATATGACGATCAGAACATCTTCGCGAAGATCCTTCGTGGGGAAATTCCGAACAACACCGTGTTTGAAAACGAACATGCACTGGCCTTTCGCGATCTTTATCCGCAGGCGCCCGACCATGTGCTGGTGATCCCCAAAGGCCCTTATGTCTGTCAGGACCACTTCGCAAATGCGGCCAGCGATGCCGAAATTGTTGGCTTCACCCGTGCTCTGGGTGAGGTTTGCAAAATCCTTGGGCTGGCAGATGACGCAGGCAACGGATACCGCTGTATTTCCAATGCGGGCGAAGACGGCGTGCAGGAAGTGCTCCATCTTCATGTGCATATTCTCGCAGGTCGTCCACTAGGCCGCATGCTGCAAAAAGCCTGACCCCCTTGGCGGCGCGTCATCGCGCTGCTATCACAGGTCCAACCACAGCCAGAACCGGGAAAACACCGATGACCACCAAAGCACCCGAAACCGAGATCGTAGACAGCTGGAAAGTCGCCTGTGACGGCGGCGAAGGCGCACTTGGCCATCCTCGCGTCTGGCTACAGATCCCCCATGACACGGGCGTTGTGGAATGCGGATATTGCGACAAGAAAATCATCCACAAATCCATGGCTGATCAGGCCTCCTGAACACGGTGCTAAAGCTTCTTCGATTTCCTCTACTTGGCACACGCCTTGCATTGAAAATTGTATTTCTCTGGCTGTTTTTTGGCATGTTGGGCGGGCTGATCCCCGCCAACACAGCCACCCCCTACGCCACCGGCACCACCGATGTGTTGCTGGTGGGCGGCAAAATTCACTATGATATCCTGCTTCCGGCAGATCCCCAGACACGCCGCACCCTGCGCTTCACCCAGCCTGCCGGCATCCCCACCGATCATCCAGGTGTGGAATGGTTTCTGATCGGCTGGGGGGCAGAACAATTCTATACAAGTGCGGGCACTTACGCCGATGTCAAAGCTGGCGACGTCCTGCGCGCAATCACCGGGGATAATGCCGTTTTGCGTGTCGATGCCCTGGGGGAATTGCATGAAAACGCCGCGATACGCCGTCTGTCACTGACCCATGTGCAATACAACAGCTTACTCGCATCCATCAGCAACAGCTTCAGCCGCGATACATTTGGCAAGGCCCAGGTCTTAGATCACCCGGGTTTCACCCAGTCCGACCGCTTCTTTCACGCCAAAGGCCATTTCAGCGCATTGCGCACCTGCAACGTCTGGCTCGGGGACCAACTGCGCAACGCTGGCGTCCGCTTTGGCGTCTGGACACCAACCACCTGGTCCTTTGGCCTGTCTCTGAAGGAACATCAGGGCGTCTGAAACCGGACAGCCGCACCGGTTATATCACTGATCACTCCCCCGGCATTCACCGCCCTATAAACCGGGCGCAAGGGGCGACTGTTTTCTTCAATCCCACGCTGCACCCAACGCCTGTCTTCCAACAGTTTCAGCGATTGTGATAAGGCCCGATCTGTGATGCGGGGCAACCCCCGGCGGATCGCGGAAAACTGCCCAGTAGAATGCAAAGCCGTCAGCACAGGCAAGGTCCAGGATTTGCGCAAAAGATCCTGATCCGCCACCTTTGCCTGGCTGTAAACCTGATGCGCCAGCTCCGCGGCAACCCTTCCTGTATCTGTCAAACGAAACTCCGGACGCAGCGGATGGCCATGGCCTGGGTTTCGCTCCAGCAGCTCCAGTTCCATCAGATGCGCAAGACTTTGCCCAAAAGCAGAACGCCCTGCCCCCGTCGCCGTCAGCAAAGGCGCCTGACGTCCAGCCACCCCATCATGCAGCTTCGCCAGAATAGGCAGGCTCCAGGCCCGCGCAGTAATGTTGACAAATGAATTTATGTTCATAATCTATAGTTACTATATTTTATGATTCACGAAAAGCCTCAAAGGAAACCTCATGCCCCTTATTGATCTGAAAGATACGGTCACCCTTGCGTTTTCTGTCTCTGACCGGCACGTCAGCGCCACTTGGTACGCCGAAAAGCTTGGCTTCACGTTGCTCTACCATGCGGATGACGCAGGCTGGTCTGAAATGGCAACAAAAACCAACGGTGTTACAATTGGCTTTGGGGAACATACCAAACCTGCGCCGGGTAACTCTGTTCCGGTTTTTGGCATTGATGACATTGATACCGCGCGCACAGCACTTGAGGGTGCCGGCGTAAAATTCGACGGCCCGACCGAGGTGATTGAAGGCATGGTCAAAACCGCCACCTTCTATGATCCGGATGGCAATGCGCTGATGCTTGCCCAGGATCTGACCGACGGTGCGTAACCCGGAACCTGCGCTTTTTACCGCTCTCTCTCCGCACGTGGGCTGGTCCCCGGGCGCGGAACATGGCATGAACAGAGAAACGCGCAAACCGGGAGTGTTAACATGTCATTTGGCGAAGGCTGTCACCTGCATCTGATCGATGGATCGGCATTTATCTTCCGGGCCTATCACGCGCTGCCCCCATTGACGCGTAAATCTGACGGGCTGCCCATTGGCGCTGTTTCTGGTTTCTGTAACATGCTGATGAAAGTGGTCGAAGAAAGCGCCGGCCATGATGCGCCAACCCATGTGGCCGTCGTCTTTGACCACAAGGGCAAAACCTTTCGCGATGACATTTACGACAAATACAAAGCGAACCGTCCCCCTGCCCCCGAAGATCTGCGCCCGCAATTTCCCCTAACCCGTGACGCGACACGCGCCTTCAACCTGGCCTGCATTGAGGTCGAAGGCTTTGAAGCCGATGACATTATCGCCACCCTCGCCCGCCAAGGACGCGAAGCCGGTGGCCGTGTCTCGATCATCAGCTCCGACAAAGACCTGATGCAGCTGGTCGGCGGCGGCGTTGAAATGGTCGACCCGATGAAGAACAAGCGCATCGACAGTGAGGGTGTTGAAGAAAAATTCGGCGTTGGCCCCAATCGCGTGGTCGATGTTCAGGCACTGGCGGGCGATAGCGTCGACAACGTGCCAGGCGCGCCCGGTATCGGCATTAAAACCGCCGCGCTTCTGATCAATGAATATGGCGATCTGGAAACCCTTCTGGAACGTGCGGAAGAAATCAAACAACCCAAACGCCGCGCCAGCCTGATTGAAAACGCCGACCTGATCCGGATCTCCAAACGCCTTGTGGAACTTGATCAGAACATGGATCTCGACTTCACCCTGGAAAGCCTCGAAATGAAGGCCCCGGTTGCGGAGGATCTGCTCGGCTTTCTTGCGGATATGGAATTCCGCACGCTGTCCACGCGTATCGCAAACAAACTGGGCCTCGAAGCCCCGGCCATCCCTGATGCCCCCGCCGCCAATTCCGCCGCGCCTGAAACAAAGGGCTTTGATCCCGACACCTATGAATGGGTGAAAGACGCTGCGGGTCTGCAGACCTGGATCGACAAAATCTACGCCCGTGGCTGGGTCGCTGTGGACACGGAAACCACGGGTCTGAACGAAATGCTGGTGGATCTGGTGGGGATCTCTCTCTGTGTTGAGGCGGGCGAAGCCTGCTACATCCCTCTGGCCCATATCGCGGATGGGGGCGACGATCTTTTCGCAACCGAAGCTGTGGCCGAAGATCAGATGGATCTGGAAGAGGCGCTATCCATGTTGCGCCCCATGCTGGAAGATCCGGCGATTGTGAAAATCGGCCAGAACATGAAATATGACGCCAAGATCTTCAAACGATATGGCGTTTCCGTGGCCCCGATTGATGACACGATGCTGCTGTCCTACGCCCTGCACGGCGGCTTGCACAATCACGGCATGGACACGCTCAGCGAACGCTACCTTGATCACAAACCGATCCCGATCAAATCGCTGCTCGGCACCGGTAAATCCGCGATCACATTTGACAAGGTTCCTGTCGCCGACGCGGTGAAATATGCGGCGGAAGACGCCGACATCACCCTGCGTCTGTGGCAGATGTTCAAACCACAACTGCATGAAAAACAGGTCACGAAGGTTTACGAAAAACTGGAACGCCCGCTTGTGCCTGTGTTGGCTGAAATGGAAATGCACGGGATTGAGGTTGATCGCGACGCCCTGTCCCGCATGTCCAACACCTTCGCCCAGAAAATGGCCGGGCTTGAAGCTGAGATTCACGAAAAAGCAGGCCGCCCTTTCAATGTGGGTTCCCCCAAACAGCTGGGCGAAATCCTGTTTGACGATCTTGAACTGCCCGGCGGTAAGAAAGGCAAAACAGGGGCTTATGCGACCGGTGCTGATATTCTCGAAGATCTGGCCACGGAACATGAAATGCCCGCGCTGGTTCTTGATTGGCGGCAATTGTCAAAACTGAAATCAACCTACACCGACGCCTTGCAGGATCACATCAATCCCGACACGGGCCGTGTGCACACCTCATATTCCATTGCAGGCGCCAGCACCGGTCGTCTGGCCTCAACCGATCCAAACCTGCAGAACATTCCCGTACGATCTGAGGAAGGTCGCCGCATCCGCGAAGCCTTTATCGCACAGGAAGGCAAAGTTCTGATCAGCCTCGATTACAGCCAGATCGAATTGCGCATTCTGGCTGACATCGCCGGAATTGACGCCCTAAAAGACGCTTTCCGTCAGGGTCACGACATTCACGCCATGACAGCATCTGAGATGTTCGACGTGCCGCTTGAAGGCATGGATCCCATGATCCGCCGCCAGGCCAAGGCGATTAACTTTGGCGTCATCTACGGCATCTCTGGCTTTGGCCTGGCGCGCAACCTGCGCATCCCCCGTAAAGAAGCCCAGGGCTTTATCGATCGCTACTTTGAACGCTTCCCTGGCATCCGCACCTATATGGATCAGACTGTGGAATTCGCCAAGGAACACGGCTATGTGCAGACGCTGTTTGGCCGCAAGATCCACACACCCGGTATCGCCGAAAAAGGCCCACGCGCGGGCTTTGGCAAACGCGCCGCGATCAACGCCCCCATTCAGGGCACCGCCGCCGACGTCATCCGTCGCGCCATGATCCGCATGCCCGACGCCATTCAGGGCCTGCCTGCCAAAATGCTGCTGCAGGTCCACGATGAATTGATCTTTGAAGTCGATCAAAACGCCGTGGACGAAGTGGTCGGCGTCGTGCGTCACATCATGGAAAATGCCGCAGACCCGGCCGTCAAATTGTCCGTGCCTCTGGTTGTCGACGCCGGACAAGGCGCAAACTGGGCAGAGGCACATTAAGCGCAAAAAACGGGTCGATCAGGCGCGCTGAAACATGCATCTTTGTTTCAAAGGAGACCAAAATGCAGATGAATGAGGCCTACCACTTTGCACTGATCCGCCGCGCGCTGGATGAAATCGACGCATCAGACGCGCCCTTGTCGCTGGATGATCTGTCGGCAAAGATGCAGATGTCCCCGGCACATTTCCAACGGGTGTTTTCGCGCTGGGTCGGGGTGTCCCCCAAACGGTATCAACAATATCTGCAACTGGGTCACGCCAAAGATCTGCTGCGGGATCGTTTCTCCGTGCTCGACACGGCCCATGCCACCGGCTTGTCCGGCGGCGGGCGTCTGCATGATATGTTTGTCCGCTGGGAAGCCATGAGCCCCGGCGTCTACGCTGCAAAAGGCGAAGGGCTGACCATTTACCAAGGTTGGTTCGACGGGCCCTTTGGCGAAATGCTGGCCATGGGGACAGACAAGGGGCTTTGCGGCCTGGCCTTCACATCTGAATGCGGGCGCGACACAGCGCTGGCCGATATGCAATCGCGCTGGCCACGGGCTGATTTCGTTCAGAATGAACCCCTTCTGAAACCCTGGATCGACGGTGCAATCGGCGGCAAAGAAACCAGCCTTGTGCTGATCGGCGCCCCCATGCAGATCAAAGTCTGGGAAGCCCTTCTTCAGATCCCCTCAGGTCATGTCACGACCTATTCAGAAATCGCCAGCGCCATCGGTACCCCCCGGGCGCAGCGCGCTGTTGGCACCGCCGTTGGACGAAATCCCGTCTCTTGGCTCATCCCCTGTCACCGTGCCCTGCGCAAATCTGGTGCCCTTGGTGGGTATCACTGGGGCCTGCCCGTCAAACGCGCCATGCTGGCCTGGGAAGGCGCGCGGGCAGATGCTGAAAACGTCCCGGCAGGCGTGTAATCAGATAACATCGTCCAAATGACTCAGCCAAAAACCGCTGTTTTTATGGGATTTCTCCCATGATATTTAATAGCATCTGCCATGTACCTATATTCACAAGCAACGAAATGGATCAACGAAACGAGGCAGATTATGATTCGTGTTAAAACCTCCGTCGCACTTCTTTGTGCAGGTACAATTGCTCTGGCAGGCTGTGTAGACCCCGGCCCCGAGCCCCGCAATGGCAACACCCGTACCCAGAATGGCGCATTGATTGGTGCAGGCATTGGTGCGGTTCTTGGCGGCACACGTGAAAGCGGCAGCGATCGCCTTAAGAACGCAGCAATCGGCGGCATCGTCGGTGGTCTGGTTGGGGCCGGCATCGGCGGCTATCTGGACAAGCAGGCGCAGGAATTGAACCGCGATCTGGGCAATGACGTAAATGTGGTGAACAACGGTGACCATCTGGTCGTCAGCATGCCACAGGATGTCTTGTTCGCCACCAACAGCGCCAATCTGACAGGCTCTCTTCAGAATGATCTGCGCACACTTGCGAGCAGTCTGAACCAATATCCTGACAGCACCGTCGAAGTCATCGGTCACACCGATAACACAGGTGATGCGGGCTACAACCAGGATCTGTCTTCACGCCGTGCCACTTCCGTTGCATCTGTCCTGCGCAATTCAGGCGTTGCCTCACATCGCATCCGCGCCTTTGGTCGCGGTGAAAATGAACCCGTCGCAACCAACCTGACATCTGAAGGCCGTGCACAGAACCGTCGCGTGGATATCATTATTCGCCCGTCCAACTAAGCGAACCAAAATATTTAAAAGAGGCCGGGCAGTATCCCGGCCTCTTTTTATTTGTCCGCTCTCAATTGTGGTCATATAATATGACCAATAAAGCGGAGCCCCCATGCCATTTCAGAAAATCCAGCCCCAGAAAATCGCCAGTGCCGTCGATCAGCAGATCGAAGAACTGATCCTTCAGGGTATCCTGCGTCCCGGCGACCGGCTGCCATCAGAACGGGATCTGGCAGAACGCCTTGGGGTCTCTCGTCCGTCTCTGCGCGAAGCAATTTCAGATCTCCAAAACAAGGGCTTACTCGAAAGCCGCGCAGGCTCTGGCATTTTCGTCACCGAAGTTCTCGGGTCCGCCTTTTCGTCGGCACTTGTTACCCTATTTGCGGGCCACGACCGGGCCGTCTTTGATTACGTCAGTTTCCGACGTGATATGGAAGGCCTGGCTGCCGAACGCGCGACACAATGCGGGTCAGACACCGATCTTCAGGTGATCGACGCGATTTTCCGCAAAATGGAAACGGCACATGCCGAAGGCGATGATGTCCGCGAAGCCCGACTGGATGCTGAATTTCACCTGTCCATTATGGAGGCCAGCCACAACGTCGTCATGCTGCATATGATGCGCTCTATGTTTGATTTGCTACAGCAAGGGGTCTTCTACAACAGGCAGGCCATGTTCCACCAGGAAACCACTGCAGATCTCATGTTGGAACAACACCGTGCGATCAACAATGCCCTTCAGGCCAGAGATCCCAAAGCAGCACGCGATGCCTGCGAATCTCATATGGAATATGTTTCATCCTGCCTGCAGGCCCAGAAACAGCGTGACGAAAACGAAACGATTGCCCGTTTACGCCTGGCCAGTGAAACCAATTCATCTTAAGGCTGATTTCTGCCATCAAAATGGCACCCTGTTTTCTCATTCCTTAACTTTTCGGTGGCGTTAAACCGAGAGACGCCCCTGATCTGTGTACCAAAGAACGCATTAACGAATAATTTCAGATTTACATCTAGGCTCCCAAATTGTTTTTTGGCATTGTCTCAGCTAATATGAAGAAAACAATGTAATGTGTTCAGGAGTTAACATATGAAATCCCCGATCCTTCTTGCCAGCGCCGCTGTTGCAGTTACGGTTCTATCCGGCTGTATTGATCAGCAAAACTATGCAACCACCCCTGTCGAAGTTCAGACTGAAAAAGGCACTGTTGTCTGTCAGCTTTACACAGAAAATCGGGTTCTCTGGGACGAAGCTATTGTTGCCCCTCCCGGCATGACCATCCGTGAAGCAAACAACATCTGTGTGCGTGAAGGCCACCGTCGTCTCAGCAACCGCTGATCACTGGCGAATGCCTGACTGAACATATTATTTCATATGTTCGATATAGAAAAACCAGCGCTGGTCATATGCCAGGCGCTGGTTTTTTATATCTGAAGCGCATTTGGTCCAGACAAGAAAAAGGGCGCGTGAAACAATGTTTCCGCGCCCTCTTTATCTGATGTAACGTCCTGATCAGTTCAGGCGTGTCTCGGTTTCAGAGATAGCAGCATCGATCAAAGCGTTGCCATCAGCAGCGGTCATGTTCTTGACGATCATGTCGCTTGCCGCGCCAACAGCTACGGAAACAGCACGATCACGTACTTCCTTCACCGCAGCCTCCTGAGCAGATGTAATCTGGTCTTCAGCGGCCTGCAGGCGACGCGTAATAGAAGATTTCAACTCCTCTTTCGCCAGTTCTGCAGCCTCTTCAGCTTCCATCTTAGCATGGGCCACAATACGTGACGCCTGCTCTTTGACTTCTTCCTGCTTGCGCTCATATGAGGCCAGCAAAGTCTGTGCTTCTTCACGCAGCGCGCGGGCTTCATTCAGTTCAGACTGAATGCCTTCTGCACGTGCGTCCAGCTGACCGCCCAGCATGCCTGGAACCTTGGCAACCAAAAGGATACCAACGAAAGCCAAGAATGCGATGACAACAACAAAATCAGTGTTGAACAGCGAGAAGAATGGAATGTCGCCAGCGGCAAACGCCGGAGAAGCGGCAAGCGCAAAAAGAACGGAAAGTTTTTTCATGTTCTTACCCTTTCATCCGTGCGGTCACAGCAGAGGTCACGGAACGCGCATCTGCTTTCCCGCCCATCGCAGCGATGATTTCTTTAGCAGTGTCTTTGGCAACTGTTTTCACAGCGGCTTCAGCACCGGCACGGATTTCAGCAATTGCTGTTTCGCTTTCCGCGGCTTTGGCAGCAATCTCAGCGTCTGCTTTTGCAATCGCCTTATCAAGATCCGCCTGAATCTCTGCTTTTGCGTCTGCAACAATCTGACCAGCTTCGGTGCGGGCATCTGCAAGTGCCTTGTTATAGGCCTCTTCAGCTTCCAGCGCTTTCGCTTTCAAATCTTCTGCAGCAGCAATATCGTTTGTGATGGTGCCGCGACGTTCAGCAAGAACAGATGCGATCCGTGGCAAAGCCACTTTGGACAGCACAAAGAAAATGACAACAAGTGTAATCGCAAGCCAGAAAATCTGGTTTGGGAAAGTTGACAGTTCCAGCTGTGGCAGGCCACCGGCAGCTTCTTCAGCTGCGTGAAAAGCATCCTGAGACGCGTCCGCCGTATGTGTAGTATTAGCCATGTCGTCCCCTCAGAGCCTTCGTAAACATCGGGTGGATCTTATCAGACCCACCCGTGCGTAAGGAATGTTCTGTCAGGTCTTAAACAGCGAACATCAGCAGCAGAGCAACGAGGAACGAGAAGATCCCCAGAGCTTCAGCAAATGCGATGCCGATGAAAAGGTTAGCAGTCTGAGAAGCAGCTGCAGATGGGTTACGCAGAGCGCCTGACAAGAAGTTGGCAGCTACGTTACCAACACCAAGTGCTGCAATACCTGTGCCCATGCCTGCGAGGCCAGCGCCGATGTGTGCGAGTTCGCCTTCCATAATGATATCTCCTTACGATTGGAAGTTGAGGTAGTAGTTCAGACCAGCCCTTAGTGTGATGGGTGCAGTGCATCTTTCAGATACACACAGGTCAGAATGGTGAACACGTAAGCCTGGATAAAGGCCACGAGAACTTCGAGAGCGTATACAGCAGTGATCATACCGATTGGCAGGATCGCCCCGATGCCCATGGCACCGGCAAAGCCTGCAAACACTTTGATAACCGCGTGGCCAGCCATCACGTTACCCGCAAGACGGATAGAATGGCTAACAGGACGCACAAAATAAGATGTTACTTCGATAATCGCGAGGATCGGACGCAGGGCCAGTGGTGCAGAAGACACCCAGAACAGGCCAAGAAAGCCAACGCCGTTTTTCACGAAACCGATGATGGTCACACCCAAGAACACCAGCATCGCCAGAACCGCAGTCACCGCGATGTGGGATGTTGTGGTAAAGCTCATTGGCAGCAAACCAAGGAAGTTTGAGAACACGATGAACATGAACAGGGTCATGATATATGGGAAGAACGCGACGCCGTCTTTGCCGGCAACATCTTCAACCATTTTGTAAATAAAGCCATAGGCCATTTCCGCGATGGACTGGCTGCGTGTTGGAACGATTGCGCGACGGCTTGTGCCAACCAGCATCAGCAGAACAACGCCAACAACTGCAATCGCCATCCACAACGTTACGTTGGTCGGCGTGTACCAATTGATCGGACCGTCCCCAAAAAGAGGAGAGATCACAAACTGATCCATCGGGTGAATTTGCAATCCGCTTGGTCCTGCTGCGTCCGCTGCCATGGTCAATCCTTCGTCGTCTCTATGGCGGTATCATCCGCCGTGTTCTCATTCGCAGCCGCTGCTGCTCTCATGCGTTGCTCCTGGAGTTCATGCGCTGTCCCGATCATTACACGGACACCTGCGGCAAACCCCACCAGCAGAAATATTATCATCAGGAAAGGTTTCGTTCCAAAGACCGAATCCAACCCCAAGCCGATCCCGAAACCAACCCCAAGGCCAGCCACAAGCTCGGTCACCATGCGCCAGGCCACAGAGGCCATAGAATGGTGACTTTCCTTCCGGGGCGCATCTTCCTGCGTCTTCTTCAGCGCATCGATCCGGTCTTCAAGCGCCGCTAAGCGGTTTGGATCGGGCTGTTCAGACATCAAAAAGGCCCCTCTGGAAACTTGCCGCGAACCTAGGCGGCGACGCCTTCAGAGTCAACAGAAGCTGAAACAAAGATAATTCACCGTAACATTTTGTTTTTAAACAGATTATATTTGATTAACTTCGACACCCACGAACCACATCGCGCCCCACCGCGATCTCCGCAATCATTTTCCTTTATTCAACTTCCTGGTTGACTATCGCCCTGCGGAACGTTTCCGCCTCTTTCAGAAGCCAGTCACAAAAACGCCGAACCGCCTGCCGCCGTCCGGCCCGGTCAGGATCACCCCTCGCCATCCGATGTTGTGAATTACAAATCCAAGTTGTGACGCAGCCCGCAGGCTTTTCCCCTCGAAACCTGTCTTCCGCACCCCGATATTGGGAGTCAGTTGAAAGGATCCATTATGATTACCCTGTTACGTCTTTGTGCCGCCGCCCTTTGTTTGGCTGTCCCGCTTGCTGCATGTGAAATCAAGGCCCCAGAAAATCAAACAGATCCATCTGACGCGGGAGACTACACCCCCACCATAGAACCCCCCGTTCTGATACAGGTTTCCGTCGCCCCGCACCGTGTTAAATGCCAAGGCATGATTCCGATGAACTGCCTCGTTGTTGATGGCGAATATTTTTATGAAAGCATTGCAGGCTTCACCCATGAAGCAGGCACAACCTATCAGCTAGAAATCGAACGCAGCCCACGTGCCGCTCCGGGTCAAATCATCCATGACGCGGGATATTACAGCTATCGCTTGATCCGGGTGATCAGCGCGACCCAGTAAAACGTCTCACGATCCGCCCATCGATCAGCAGCAGCCCACAGAAAATTGCGCCCATCCCCAGGATGTGCTCGATCGCCAGCGGCTGCCCCAAAACCCACACGCCCAGCGACACGGCGGACACCGGCGCAATAAACGTAACGGTGGATGTGTTCGTTGCGCCAATGCGCGGCAAGACCCAGTAAAAGGCAACAAACGACGCCGAGGTCAGGACAAAACCGATCATCATCAGCGCGCCCCAAGTTTCAGCCCGCGCCACAACCGGCCAGCCATCATGCCAAATCGCCAACGGTGCAATCAAAACGCTTGCCCCGGACAGGGCCATCGCCGCCAAAACGGCTGGATCAATCGCCTTATATCTACGCGCCATATTGCCTGAGATCCCGTAACAAATCGGTGCCCCGATGGTGATCACAATCGCCCAGAAAGCTGACGCCTCACCGCGCTGCAACACCGGCCAGGCCAGGATCACAATCCCCAGAAATCCAAAAGCAACACCCGCGGTCTTCGCCCCTGTCGCACGCTCCCCTCCCGGCCAGAAATGCGAAATCAGCACCACCATCCCCGGGGTCATTGCGTTGATAATCCCAGCAACTCCCGCAGAAATGCTCTGCTGACCAAGGGCATAGATTGCAAAAGGAAACGCAAAACTGATGGCCCCGAACACCAACATCTCCAGCGCCAAACGCAGGGTCACCGACACCTGTTTCCGACGCATCAGAACCCAGATCCAACAGCCCAGCGCCCCAAAACTGACCCGTCCCAACGAAACGGTGACAGGCCCCAGTTCACGCAACAGGATTTCATTAAAGACAAAGGACATGCCCCAGCCAATGCCAAGTGTGATGATCACCAGCCATTCTTTTAATGTCATATCCCGCGTTCCTTTTTGCGCAGATCACGCCTGCCGGCCCGCATTGTCAATCCGTAAATTCCACATGTCAGGGTGACAGCCTCCACGCCCTGCGCTATCCCTGTCTCGCAGAAACGGAGCCACCAATGACCCTTTTCACTTTTCTTGATTACGCCTCTGTTCTGGTGTTTGCCCTGACAGGTGCGCTTGTGGCCAGCCGGGCGCAGCTGGATATCGTTGGTTTTTGCTTTTTTGCCTGCCTCACAGCGGTGGGCGGGGGTACTGTGCGCGACGTATTGTTGGACCGCAACCCTGTGTTCTGGCTGGAACGCCCGTCTTTTCTTGCCGTGGCCTGCGGCGCGGCCCTTTTTGTCTTCTTTACCGCGCATCTTTTTGAAAGCCGCTATCGCCTGCTGCTTTGGCTCGACGCACTTGCATTGGGTGTTTCGGTTTCTGCTGGCTCCGGCATTGCTCTGTCATTGGGCCAGCCTGCGCCCGTGGTCATCCTGATGGGCATCACCACGGGGTGTATGGGCGGCATTATGCGCGATACGGTTTCAAACGAGGTGCCCTTGGTCCTGAAACAAGGCGAACTTTACGTGACCTGCGCCCTGGCCGGATCCATCGCGACAGTCGCCGCCAGCCAAATCGCCCTGCCCCCGGAACTGATCGCCCTGACGTGCACCACAGTCACGTTCTTCCTGCGCGCCGGTTCAATGATTTTCGGCTGGGGCATGCCCGCCTATAAATCCCGCCCGCCACGGCCTACAAAAACCGAGAAATAGCACATCCGCCGGATATTTTTTCGCTTGTTGCAAATCAACATTCCCCTGGTTTCGCCGCGGACTTCCGGGCCTCAAGTCGGGCATGGCGTTCCTCAAACCCGCGCTGGCTGTCGCCCCATTCCGGTGCCTCCTTCACAAGATCCCGGTAAGGCGTCGGTGCATCACGTCCCTCAAGAAAACCGGCCAGGCGCGCATACATGAAACTTTTCAACGTCTCATTCATCTTCGTTTGATAGCCCGTCCCCATACTTTTGAAAAAGCGCAGAACGTCTTCGTCGATCCCGATCGTGATGCGTTTCTTCTTTCGTTCCGGTCGTTCGGCCCAGATCATGCGCCATTCCTCAGGAATACGCTGATTGATGTTGATCTCGTGATGCATGTCCCATTCAAGCCGCGCCAATGCGTCCATCATGTAATGTGCGTAAACGTCCGTCTTCTTTCGCGGTCGCCCCTCAGGGCGGGGCATTTCACGGCCTTCAAAACGCATGATCCGTCTCCCGGGGTTGTGCCTGATCTAATACAGCCTGCCCGAAAAACCTTAACGCGGCGTCAGCACTACGCGCGGCCTGTATGCATAAGATATGCATGACATGTGTATCGCTTGTGCATGGCCATGTTGCCCCTCAACAAACCCGCCTCATCCCCAGCGGATCAGACCAATAATTGCGGATGTGGCATAAAAGAACTGAAGCGCGAAAAACGCCCATCTCTTGTCAATATATCCCCACCCCGCAAACAGCAAAGCAGACGCAAGCAACAGCGAAAACCCCAGCACTTCATTGCCTGTGTTCGACGCGATCAACAGGGCATAGATCATTGCCAGGACCGATCCTGAGATTTCGAAAAAGGCGACCAGCCGGGTTTTATTCATATCTTAACCATCCTCTTTTTTTCCCATATCGCATGTGATAGAACATGAATCAAATGGATTGATTTCATATTTCAATTCAAATTTGTCATGGAGTGCATATGCAACGACTTGATATAGATGCCCTGCGTACGCTTTGTGCCATTGACGACCACGGCGGGGTCACGCGTGCCTCTGATCATCTGTCCCTGTCACAATCAGCGGTCAGTCATAAGATCAAACGTCTGGAAACCGGGATCGACTGCCGCCTTCTGTCCCGACGTCCAGGTGCCCCCTTATTTACTGACGATGGGCAGCGATTGCTGACCTACGCCCGACGCATCCTCTCCCTGCACGACGAAGCCCTATCCAGCCTGTCAAAGCGCCCGCTTTCCGGCAAAATTCGCCTTGGCATGACAGAAGACATCACCAGCAGTGACCTGTCACATATTCTTGGCCGTTTCACACGATTGCACCCCAGCGTGTCCGTTCGCACACACGTCCGCCAAAGCCTTGTTCTTGCAGCCGAATTGGAACGAGGTGAAATTGATTTGGCTATGATGCAGATCTTTGAAAAGGACATACGCAAAGGGGATCAACTGCTTTATAAAGACCGGCTGCACTGGGTGAAATCCCCTGATTTTCAACCAGACATGACCCGTTCCCTGCCGTTTCTGTCCTATGATGCAAATTGTTTCTACAAAAACCACGCCATGGAACGGCCCCCAGAATCGGGGCTGACAATCACCCTAGAATGCGCCAGTTCGTCCGGTATCAGATCTGCTGTTCAGGCGGGACTGGGCGTCGCGCTTCTGCCGGCAGCATATCTCAGCCCCGAAATGGAAATCCTACAAGAAGGCTTCCCCCCTGCCCCGGATCTTGCATATATCCTGCGACAGCCCCGCAACGCGCCCAGCCCTGCGGCACAAACACTTTCCAGCCTGATAAGCGATATACATACCCACACAGGCACACGTCGGACCGCCCTGACATAAGCCCATAAAATCAATGCCGAAAAACACATTCCCAACGTCGGGCCCCACTCTGCCCCGCAACAGAAGAGCATTGCCCTGACGTCCGCGCGTAGTTGACCTTCCGGCGTTGTTTCAATAACCCAAACCTATGTCTGCACCGCTTGATATCATTTTCTCGGCCCTCTCTGACGCCACCCGCCGTCAGATCCTGACGATGCTGCTGGAAGACGATATGGCCGTCACAGATGTGGCCGAACCTTTTGATATGTCGCTTGCGGCGATCTCCAAACATCTGGTGGTTCTCACCAATGCCGGGTTGATCAGCCAAGACAAACGCGGCCGCGTCAAATGGTGTCGGATTGAAGAAAATGCCCTGCGCGATGCATCAGCTTGGATGCAGGCCTTTGGTCATTTCGAAGCAGTAAACCTTGATGATTTTGAACGCTTTCTAGAAAGCGAACTGGGCGAATAGGGCTAAACAACACGGACCAATCAACATGCCTGCCCCCCTTGAGGAAGCCCGCCCCGCACGCTATGGACAGGCAACCAATCTGTACGGACTGTGCTATGCCGATCTTTCTCAACTCTACTGATGCTGACTTTGAAAGCCGCTTTGCCGCTTTCCTGACAACCAAACGCGAAGATTCTCCCGAAGTAGATGACGTTGTGCGCGATATTATCGCCGATGTGCGCGCCCGTGGGGATGAAGCAGTGCTAGAGCTAACTGCAAAGTTTGACCGCATGAACCTGCGTGCCGATCAGATCCTGTTCACCAAGGCCGAGATCGAAGAAGAATGTGCCAAGGTAAACGAAACCGAGCGGGCCGCACTTGAACTGGCCGCCGAACGCATCCGCGCCTATCACGCACGCCAGTTGCCTCAGGATGAAAGCTGGACTGATGATGCAGGCGCGACACTGGGCTGGCGCTGGGGGCCTGTTGATTCTGCGGGGCTTTATGTGCCAGGCGGGCTGGCCAGCTATCCATCGTCAGTTCTGATGAATGCCATTCCAGCGAAAGTCGCGGGCGTGAAAAACCTGACCATCACAGTTCCCACGCCCGATGGCATCATCAATCCGTTGGTCATCCTGGCTGCGAAACTGTCCGGCGTTGATAACATTGCGCGCATTGGCGGTGCCCAGGCCGTGGCAGCACTGGCCTATGGCACCGATACAATTGCGCCGGTTGATAAGATCACAGGCCCTGGCAATGCCTTTGTCGCCGCAGCCAAACGCCGGGTGTTTGGCAAAGTGGGCATCGATATGATCGCTGGCCCAAGCGAAATTCTGGTGATTGCGGATAAAGACAATGATCCGGACTGGATCGCGGTAGATCTTCTCAGTCAGGCGGAACATGACGAAAGCGCGCAATCTATTCTGATCACGGACGATGCCGATTTCGGGCAATCCGTTGCCAACGCGGTTGAGAAACGCTTGGAAACACTGGAACGCCGCGCAATTGCAGCGCCCAGCTGGCGTGATTTTGGTGCCGTCATTGTCGTGCGCGATCTCGACGAAGCCGCACAACTGTCTGATCGCGTAGCCCCGGAACATCTCGAACTTTGCGTCGATGACCCCGATGCGCTCTCAGACAAAATCACCCACGCCGGGGCAATCTTTCTGGGCCGTTTCACTCCCGAAGCGATTGGCGACTACATTGGTGGGCCAAATCACGTGCTGCCAACCGCAAGATCTGCCCGCTTCAGTTCCGGCCTGTCGGTGCTTGATTTCATGAAACGCACCACGCTTTCCAAAATGTCCCCCGGTGCGCTTGCCGCCATTGGCCCCGCCGCCGTTACCCTTGCCACCAGCGAAAGCCTAGAGGCCCACGGGCTTTCGGTTGCATTGCGCCTGAAACAATTGAACAGTGACTGAGTTATGACAAACCGAATCTGCCATATTGAGATCGATGACGCCGGCTTGCCTGCGCCGACACCAGAGATCGAACAAGAACGCAAAGTTGCGATCTTTGATCTTCTGGAAGACAACAGCTTTGCCTTGCCCACGCGTGACGACCGTGATGTACCTCCGGGTCCTTACCGCATGTTACTTGCAATCCGTGAACGCCGCTTGGTCTTTGAAATCGCACAGGAAGATGAAACTGCCATTGGCGAATTTCACTTGTCGCTTGGTCCATTTCGACAGGTTGTGAAAGACTATTTTCAGGTCTGTGAGAACTATTTTGACGCGGTAAAAACCCTGCCGCCCAGCAAGATCGAAGCCATTGATATGGCGCGCCGCGGCATTCACAATGAAGGGGCAAACGTTCTTCAGGAGCGTCTGGAAGGCAAAGCAGCGATCGACAAAAATACCGCGCGGCGCCTTTTCACCCTTATCTGCGTATTGCATTTCGGAGGCTGATGCGTGGCAGAAGACCTTCCCGGATCAGTTTTGTTTTGTTGCGATTACAACGCCGTGCGTTCCCCCATGGCAGAAGGCCTGATGAAAAAATATTACGGGTTCGACACATATGTTCAATCCGCCGGGGTCAAGAATGATCTCGAAATCGATGGCTTCTCCGTCGCTGTCTGTCAGGAACTGGGCATTGAATTGTCCCGCCATAAATCCCGCAGTTTTGACGAAATGGAACAATGGGGCGATGATCTGTCAGGCTTTGATCTTGTCATCGCCCTATCCCCTGCAAGTCAGCGCCGCGCGCTGGAACTAACGCGATTTTTCCACCTAGAGGTCGAATACTGGCCCATCCTTGATCCTACGGGATTGGGCGAAACGCGAGATGCGAAACTCACGTCTTATCGCCAGGCCCGCGATCAGATCAGCGAACGACTGATCGCGCGTTTCGGCCCGCCTATGTCGGAAGACAGCTGATCAGGCCATACAGGATGGCAATCCTAGACGAATCAGTTCCGCACCGCTGATCCGATAAAAACCATGTGTCCTTTGTCGCCCTTCACGCAAATACCACGTCCGGATAGGTTCCGGGTAATGCGCTGCAATCATATGTGACCAATAGTTAAAATCAGCGTCACTCAGCAGATCTCCGGATTGGCTGGGCCCGTGAAAACCAAATGAAGTTTCAGGAAAGACACAGGCACTTTCCAGCCCTAGGAACATCGTACAGGACGACAGGCAATTCCCACCGCCTATCTGCACATCCTGCCCCCGTAAACGGATTTCAGAGATTTCCTGCACACGCCGCTGAACCAAGCCGCCCCGGTCATCATGCACGATCACAATATCTTTCCCGGACCTTTCAGTTGCATTCGCCCCCGATGCCACGATGACCAGCAATGCAAATAAAACCAACACCAACCCCAGTCCCCGACTGCGAAACATTGCAACACCTTCACGCCGGGAACGACGAACAACGCATAATTGATCTTCCATATCTCACCCTACAGTCGCCCCCCGGCGACTGCCCTTCATTTTCCCACCTGACAGATCAGGCCCTGACCGGAAAATGCCTCTTCACCCTTAAGAGCGGGTTTACAACTGTGGATTTCCGCCTGGATTTTGCGTCGCATTTGCCGAAAATCCGCCAAATTCCACCCAACATGCATCTGATTTGCCAGAATTCCGTGTTTTTCTACGATCTGATCTTGAATTACCCAGCAAAGGCCGTCATCTAACAAGCGCCCGCGATGTGACGGGTGTTTTTGGATGGAGTCACCATGGCCAAGGAAGAAATGCTCGAATTTCCCGGTGTTGTAACGGAACTCCTGCCGAACGCGACATTCCGGGTCGAGCTTGAAAACGGCCATGAGATTATCGCGCATACGGCAGGTAAAATGCGCAAGAACCGCATCCGCGTTCTGGCAGGCGATAAGGTACAAGTCGAAATGACGCCTTATGACCTGACCAAGGGTCGCATCAACTACCGCTTTAAGTAAGCACATGAAGCTGATCCTCGGGTCCGCCAGTCCGCGCCGCAGGGAACTGTTGGCGCAAATTGGCGTTGTTGCAGACGAAATTCGCCCGGCGGATATCGATGAAACACCTCGCAAGGCGGAATTGCCCCGCCCTTACGCCATCCGCCTGGCCCGTGAAAAGGCCGAAGCGATTAACATTGCCGCAGATGAAATCGTGTTGTCCGCCGACACAATCGTCGCACTTGGTCGTCGCATTCTGGGCAAACCTGCGGATGCAGCAGAAGCCCGTAAATATCTGCAACTGCTGTCTGGCCGCCGTCATCAGGTAACCACTGCCGTTGCCCTGCGCCGCCATGATCGCACCTGGGAAGTCTCAACCACCACTGCCCTGCGCATGAAACGTCTGTCAAAATCTGACATCGACGCCTATATCGCCACCGGTGAATGGGAAGGAAAAGCCGGTGCTTATGGCATCCAAGGCTATGCGGGGCGGTTTGTGCCCTGGATCAACGGATCATACACTGGCGTCGTCGGGCTGCCACTGACAGAAACAGCCGGCCTGCTGACCGCAGCCGGGCTGATAGAAGGAACATCATCATGAAGGGTCGCACTGCTGTCCTTGGACATCTCGAAGATCAAGCCGCTGCCGCCCTGATCGAAGATGGCAAACTTGTTGATTTCCTAATTGATGCGCCCGGAGACGATCTTCGTCCTGGCGCCATATGCCGTGCAATCTGCGAACGCCCTGTCAAAGGTCAGGGCGGGATTTTTCTGCGTCTGCCAAATGATGGCAAAGCCTATATGAAACAGGCCAAGGGCCTTGCCCCAGGTCAGGCCCTGCTGGTTCAGACCACAGGCTATGGTGAAGATGGCAAAGCAACGCCCGTTACGCCCAAGGTTCTGTTCAAAAGTAAATACGCGATTGTCACCCCAAATGCGCCAGGCCTGAATATTTCCCGCGCAATCAAAGATGATGATTTACGCGATGAACTGATGGTGATTGCCCATGAAGAAATGGACGATTCAGACGCTGGGCTCATTCTGCGTTCTGCCTGTGTAGGTTCGGACCGCGAAGAAATTGCCGAAGATGTTGCAGCCATGCGTGCCATGTCGGATCAAGTGATGGCCGACGCAGAAGGTTCAGAGGCAGAATTGCTTATTGATGGCCCTGACGCCCACCACCTTGCTTGGCGGGAATGGGACGCTGACAGCGTCGACACCGATGAAGACGCCTTTGAGAACAATCAGGTATATGATCTACTGGAAGCCTTCACCTTTGCCCGCGCGCCCCTTACTGGCAGTGGCCATATCTATGTGGAACCGACCCGCGCACTGGTCGCTGTGGATGTAAACACCGGTGGTGATATGTCCCTCGCGGCAGGCCTGAAAGCCAACCTTGCAATGATCAAAGAACTGCCCCGCCAGCTGCGCATTCGTGGCCTTGGTGGGCAGGTGACACTAGATCTTGCCCCAATGCCGAAAAAAGACCGTAAGATGTTTGAACACAGCCTGCGCGCAACCCTGCGCAAAGACACGATCGACACGGTTCTTGCGGGTTGGACGCCATTGGGCTGTTATGAGCTGCAGCGCAAACGCGAACGTCTGCCGCTGCGTGATCTGCTGCCCAAAGGCATTTTCTGATGAGTCGAGAATGCCCTATCTGCCAGAAAGAAACGGAACAGAAATACCGTCCGTTTTGTTCCAGACGTTGTGCGGACATTGATCTTGGTCACTGGTTTGACGGCACGTATACACTGGATTCCGACGATGAAGATGTGTCGTCTTCCACTGTGGAAACAGCCGACTAACCACGCCAATTATTCAGTCACCCGGTATAGTCGTGCAACAGGGTCAGGGCCTGCGCATGAATGTTAGGGTTGGCCGCCGCCAACACCTGCCCGCCTTCATGAACGGGACCACCCGTCCAGTTGGTGACAATGCCACCCGCAGCTTCGATCACTGCGATCGGTCCCTGAACATCATATGAATTCAACCCAGCTTCGATCACCAGTTCGACCTGCCCCGCCGCGACCAGCGCATAAGCATAACAATCTGTGCCGTAACGCGTCAGCTTCACCTGATCGCGCACAGCCTCAAATGCCAAGCGCTCCTGGCTGGTGCCAACTTCGGGGAAGGTTGTGAAAAGCGTCGCGTCTGACAGCAGCTTCACATCAGATGTCTTCAGCTCCCGCACCCCCATTGGGCCATCACAATACGCTTCGCCAAAACCACCAAAGAAACGTTCCCCGATATATGGTTGATCAACGACCCCCATCACAGGCCCGTTTTCATCCCCAACGGCAATCAGCACACCCCACGTTGGTGTACCACTGATATAGCTGCGCGTGCCGTCAATCGGGTCAAGCACCCAGGTCAGGCCCGAGCTGCCCTGTTGAAACCCGTATTCTTCCCCCAAAATACTGTCCCGCGGACGCAATTCCGCCAGAACATCACGCATTGCTTTTTCAGCACCGCGGTCTGCGACGGTCACAGGATCAAAACTATCAGAGAGTTTGTTATCCGCCATTAGGCCTGCACTGCGAAAATGTTGCAGCGTTACAGGGCGCGCAGCATCTGCCAAAGCATATGCGCAAGCTTTCAAAGCCTGAATTTCGGTGTCAGAAAATTGTGTCATGTCTGCTCCGCATGCCGGGATTTTCCACAGCCCTGGCATGCGAAACAAACAACGTCAATAAAAAGCACCTCACGGTGCTTTTTCAGGATCAGGCAGCGTCGCTGAGAACACGTGCCAAATCAAATAGGCGACGACGCTGATTTTCCGGAATAGAATAGTAGGACCGGATCAGTTCCAACGCCTCTTTGTCAGCCAAAAGATCACCTGGAACTGCAGCACCTTCGCTGACAGCTTCATCAGCGGTCTCTCGCAAGCCTTCAAAGAAATACGCGACAGGCACATCCAGTGCGTCAGATATATCCCAAAGACGGGATGCGCTTACACGATTCATCCCGGTTTCATATTTTTGAATTTGCTGAAATTTAATTCCAACTTTTTCTGCCAACTGTTGCTGGGTCATACCAACCATCCAGCGGCGATGTCTGACGCGTTTACCAACATGTACGTCTACAGGGTGTTTCATACCATACTCCTTTTCCCTGACTCTGATAGTAAGCAATTTTCATGCCAACCGTAAGTCCAGTTGAAATTTTATTCTCCACAAGCGCTTTTTTGTATCGCTTCCTGCGTTTTCACCGGAGTCCTTCCGGTTGAGTTGACTAAATAGCCAGGTCAAAACTCACATGGCGAAATTGGTTAACTCAAAGCACATCACTCGCGCTTAACGTGTTTTGCATTATGCCTCCCATATTGCAACATGTCCTTAAGTCAGTTCGTTGCAATTTGCGAAGACCTGCCGATTTCGCCGTCACAAAACCCAATTCACCCCCTGTCTCCCTGAAATAATTCCAGAATATTGGCAGATTAAATTTTGACACAGGAATAAGCCTGCTAAGAAAGATCAGGATCTGATAAAAGGACAGTGATAAAATGCTAAGCTATCGCGTCACATCATTTGATACCCCGGCTGAATTCATTGAAAGGAAAGTGAAATCCCCTGCGGCAGGTCAGGTTCTCGTTCAGGTCGCAGCCGCCGCTGTCAATTTCTCAGACCTTCTCCTTCTTAAAGGTCGCTACCAAGACACACCGCCCCTGCCCTTCACGCCAGGGCTCGAATTTTCAGGTCGCGTCATCGCCTGCGGTCCCGAAGTTAACCAGAATTTGAAAAATCAGCGCATCACCGCTTACGCAGGCCATGGTGGGTTTGCGGAACAAGCATTTGCGTCAGCCGACCGCTGCCTGATTCTTCCGGACAATGTCAGTTACGTTGATGCCGCCGGGTTTCAAGTTGCATGGGGAACCACCCATATTGCCCTATCACAGCGCGCAAGACTGCAATCCGGTGAAACGCTTGTAGTATTGGGTGCAGGCGGCGGCGTCGGGCTAACAGCGGTTAAACTGGGCAAGCTTCTGGGGGCTCGCGTTATTGCTGTCGCCCGGGGGCCGCGAAAACTTGAAGCCGCCGAACACGCCGGGGCGGATATTCTGATTGATTCAGAAACCGCCGACATTCGCGAAACAATCATTGCGGCTGGGCGCGCTGACGTTGTGTATGACCCTGTCGGCGGCGAACAGTTCACTGCCGCCTTTCGCGCCTGCAACCCCGGAGCACGGATTTTACTTATTGGGTTTGCCAGCGGCGACATTCCCGAAATTCCAGCCAACCACGCGCTTGTAAAAAACATCGACCTGATTGGAGTAAACTGGAGCGGTTATTGGAAGTTCGCCCCAGATATTCTGATACAATCAGGTCGAACGCTATTGAACTGGCTGGCCGAAGGGAAAATAGAAGCCAATGTGCACCACCACTTTCCGCTCTCAGGTATTGAAGATGCCCTTACACTTTTGCGGAACAGAACTTCGACTGGCAAAATAGTAGTTCTACCCACCGAAAAATGCCTTAACCGTATCAAATTGCACAATTAAAGCGCGTTAAACGCCCCTCGCAAAAGCCTAGACATCGCCTCGCACACCGGACCACGATCAACAGCGGTCACGTATAGGTTGATTTTAGTGCTTTCGAGCTCTGGCAGTGCACCCCCATGGTCAATTTCTTCCATGCGCGGGCCTTGCATTCCCTCTATCACCGCATGCACCGCAAGATCTGCATTCACAGACGCTTCGATGGTGCGGGAGCTTTCGCTTTCAACGGCCATTTCCCACGGTATCCCCGCGCGGTCAAGTGCCCCTTGCGCCCCCTGGCGAAAAATACAGTTGTGTTCAAACGCCAGACGCAAGGGACGTGTCTTCCACGCCTGCCCCCCAGGGGCACCCACCCAGACAAGCGGGCGTTCAGCCAGAATTTCTGCACCTTTATCAGCAGAATTTTCTGTTGTCAGGATCACATCACACTCTCCCTGAGCAAACAGGGATTTCAATTTGGTTGTATAAGAAGAGATCAACTGCACTTTCATGCGCGGGTATTCCCTATGAAACCGCTGCAAAACACCAGGGATGCCGGGGTATACAATGTCATGTGGCACCCCAAGCGTGAATTCCCCTTCATACGATTGATGGGTCAGCTTGCCATATACTTCATCATTCAGCGCAAGCATCCGGCGCGCATAGCTCAACAGCTGCTCACCCGGGGCGGTCAGCGCGATCTGGCGGGAACTCCGGTCCAGCAAAGACACATTCATTGATTCTTCCAAGCGCTTCAGCTGCATCGATACAGCCGATTGCGTCAGGTGCAGAAACCCTGCCGCCTTCGTCACCCCGCCAGCATCTGCAACCGCAACAAAGCTGCGTAACGCAGTCAGATCCAAATTTCTTGACACATCACAATCCTTGATGAGTTAACCCAAAAACATTCATTTTTAATGTGGATCATGAAATGACATATACATCAAGTGATTTGATGAAACGAAGCAACAGCTTCACGAAACATGAATGGAACGGACATATGACCAATACTGCCACTGTAACCGCCGTGACTTCTTACGCAGATTTCGCAGCCTATGCCAATGCACGCCCTCAGGCCGCGTCTTTCTTTGCACGCTTCGCGAAACTGACTTCCGTTATGCGCCAGCGCCGCGCGCTTGCCCGCTTGGATGCGCACTTGCTGGAAGACATTGGCGTGACCGCACATCAAGCCAGCGCCGAAGCTCATCGTCTGTTCTGATCCCATCTCGCAGACAATCGCCTAAAGCAAATCTGCGATTTTCACCTGATCAGGTCAGAAAACCTTGAAAATTCCGCCGCCTTCACCGATATTACGGGGGAGGCGGCTTTCTTTTGGCTGCGTAAGTTTCATTTTTTTCCGGAGGCCACAATGGCAACCTATCACCAGTCAGACGTCCGCGTCGGCGCCCGCGCAGCAGCAATTGACGCAGGCCTGCGCGCCCATATGAATAAAGTATACGGCACAATGTCCATCGGCATGCTGATCACAGCACTGGCGGCTTGGGCTATTTCAGGTCTTGCTGTGACCTCTGATCCGACAGGCGCAACCGCTATGCTGCGCAACGGCCAATATCTGACCGGCCTGGGTAAGGCGATTTACATGTCGCCGCTGAAATACGTGATCATGTTCGGCCCACTTGCCTTCCTGTTCTTCGGGTGGGGCGCGATCATGAAACGCGCATCTTCTGCTGGCGTACAACTTGGTTTCTTCGCCTTTGCATCCATCATGGGTCTCTCGCTCAGCTCTATCTTCCTTGTTTACACAGGCGCATCTATTGTTCAGACATTCCTTGTGACATCTATCGCTTTCGCATCCCTGTCCATCTGGGGCTACGTGACAAAACGTGACCTGTCTGCAATGGGTGGCTTCCTGATGATGGGTGTGATCGGCCTGATCGTTGCGATGATCCTGAACATGTTCCTACAGTCCGGCGTTATGACCCTCGCGATTTCCGCAATCGGTGTTGTACTGTTTGCTGGCCTGACAGCTTTCTACACACAGGACATCAAGAACACCTATGTTGCCCACGCAATGCACGGTGATCAGGAATGGCTGAACAAAGCAGCAATTGACGGCGCGATGAGCCTCTATCTCGCGTTCCTGAACATGTTCCAGTTCCTGCTTATGTTTATGGGTCAGCAAGAATAATTTCAGTAACATATGAATATCGGGGCCAGTCAGAAATGACTGGCCCTTTCTTGTTGTAAAGGCGCTTGCACATGTCGCGCCACCCCTGCATCATAGCGCAGATTCAGGAGGGTTCTCATGCGTAAATTTCTAGTGGTTCTTGATGACAGCCGCGAATGTCTGAACGCCATGCGTTTTGCTGCAATGCGCGCAGCACACACCGGTGGTGGCGTCGAAATCCTATCTGTGATTCCACCGGATGATTTCAATCACTGGGTTGGCGTGGGTGATCTGATGCGCGAAGAAGCCCGCGAACGCATTCATGCCCATTTTGAAGTTTTCGCCAAATGGATGCGTGACAAGCAAGGCGTTGATCCTGAACTTGTGGTGCGTGAAGGCGAACCTGTGGAACAAATCTTGGCCCAAGTGCAAGATGACCCTGAAGTCGGCGTTCTGGTTTTGGGCGCAGGCACCGATAAAAAGGGGCCCGGTCCCTTGGTTACACAGCTGACCAAAGCCTCAGGGTCTCTGTCGATTCCAATCACCATCGTTCCGGGTGAGCTGTCCAAAGAACGCCTAGAAGCCATCACCTGATCAAGTTGCCGCTCGACCCTCTGCCCTTCAGGCAGAGGCACTCACATCATTTGACGGGAAACACTGTCCAATAAGAAAATCCGCCATTTTCTTCTGGGTCCGCACAATCCAGCCGGGCAATGGCTGTCGGAGCATCGCTTCCCCAGGCATAGGTTGCGACGCCAACTTCACATCCCGCCTCCAAAGCAAAATCTGCCGTTGCAAGTATCCGCACATACGACTGCAAGACATCAGTCCAATCGTGCTCAACCATGGCTTCCGGTATCAGTTCTTTGTTACGCTGCAGGCTATCACGAACATGGCCCATAACAGTTTCCAATGTAACAAACGAAACTCCATCCGGATGCGCGGCCAGCAAACCCGTATCTTCCACCCCAGTTTTTGGCCAATCATTCGCCATGAAAACTGTGTCAGGCAGAACCCGATATGCTTTACGCCACAAAAGGATGTCAAACGGGTTCACTCGATCCGGCATATTCAGGTTCTCTACCCGTTCCTCATACCCATCTTGAAAATAATACCTACCGTGGTCCATCACCCGCATCACCGGCCAGCCCCGTTCATCTGCACCCGTCCGCAGATCACGCGAAATAAGATAGGTTTCGCTAAGCGTAACGCTGTGAAATCCCAGATTGTCTTCAACACTGCGCAACAGAAACAGATGCGTGTCATTCCACCCTAGAAGTTCTTCACGCATCTCAACATACCGGGGCGGCGTCGCCTGAACATTTTGCACCAAACCGATCGACAGCAAAAATACTGAAATACAAAATCGTATCATCTTTCCCTTAAATCACTTACAGATAGATCCGCACCAGAACTGCCACCCAGGCCACACCCGCTGCTAGCGCGGTAACTGCAACCCCCGCACTGCCTAGATCTTTGGCTTGTTTAGCAAGGTCGTGTTTTTCCATCGTGATCAGATCAACACAGCGTTCAATTGCCGTGTTAAACAGCTCAGCCGCTAGGATAAGCACTCCAAGGGCCAAAATAAGCGCGCGCTCCCCACCGCTGAGAGGCAACCACAACGCAAGAGGGGCCGAAATCGCATTGGCGAAAATCCATTGTTTCAGGCTGTGTTCTTCCTGCCAGCAATTCACCCAGCCTTCCCAGGACCAGATCGCACGCCACTTAAACCGATCCCACTGTGATTTCAAAAAACCCATCATGTTCGTTCCTTCACATAGTGATTCACTGCATCCTGCACGCGCCGAAAACGATCCCCGCCCAGCTTTGTGCCACCATACCAACGTGTCACCACAACGATATGATTGCGCAGCTCTTCGCGTTCCAGCATGCGCACAATCACCATGCCTGCACCGCTTTCACCGTCGTCATTTTTCAACGGGCCTTCGTTCAAAAGACAGGCCCAAGTGTTATGGGTGGCTTTGGCAAATTTCTTCTGACGCTTCAACTGCTTCAGAAACGCGAGCGCATCTGCCTTGCTGTTCACCGCGCCGCCGGACACCGCATATTTGCTGCCGCGGTCATTTATGATGCCATCAAAAATTTCCATTCCTGCGGGTGTATCGCGAGTGACACAAAAGGAAAAGCCCCCGACTGAAAATCCGAACCGGCGCAATTTCATAACCAAAAACAATCACTAAAACAAATACCCCCGCCAAATTGGCAGGGGTACTTGATTGCGGAAAATCTTAATTGCGTCCTCATGGCTGTTTAAAAACTTTAAACACTACAGGCCTGCAGCTACGCGTTGGACATTTTCAATCCGTTTCGCATCTGGTGGATGGGTCGCAAAAATTGGCTGACGCCCAGAACTTTCACGTGCAAAAAACTGGATGCCACGTACTGGATCATATCCCGAACGATGGGCAATTGCGGCACCAAGACTGTCCGCTTCCAGTTCGAAATTCTGACTATAACTACGTGAACCAAGGAACCCGCCAGCCCGTGCACCATCGTTAACATTCACACCAATCTGGCTTGCCAAAATGGCCCCAAACAGCGCACCGACCTGCACATTGCGTTGCTGACGTGGCAGATGGTTGCGGATGTGATGTGAGGTTTCATGACTGATAATAAAGGCAATCTGATGTGGATCCTTCACCTCATTCAGCAGGGTGCGCGTCAGGATTACAACGGGCTGGTTGCCATCGCGGGTCTGAAACGCATTGACTGGTGCCTTGGGATTGATGTCTTCTAAGAAAGCAAAATCGCATTGGGCCACGCCGCGCGCACGACATTCGGCCTCGGCGATGGGTTCCACCCGCGCCAGCACGGACCGGTAACTGGAAGAGCCCCGGCGCGCGGTGATCAGGTTGGCATTCGATGCAGCGATCCGCTCAGCTGCACGATCGCCGGTGCCCGAAGACGCAACAGGCGTTGGCTGCGTGGTAGGTTTTGTAGAGGCCGGAGCCGTCCCACTGGTTTCAACACAACCAGCCAAAAACGGCATGGCAACAACAATCGCAAACATAAAACGGCGCACTATATTCCTCCGGAATCTCAGATAATTTCCGACACTATACGGAAATTCACCCATGGAACAATTGCGCAGAACACGGAATTATTTTTCGTTAGTTTTTGCGCAACTCTTCCAGCAAGACTTTGTTTTCACAATATTCAGGCGTTTGTTCAGCAGCACCATCCGCCTTGGTATTCAGCCACTGTTCACATGCACCCGGTTTTTTGCAGCTCATACACTGCAAAACTGTACCACGCAGGGTCTGCGCCCCGATTTTGCCATCGAGAAATTTCTCGGTCATATCCACGCCAAGTTTTCCGGCCATCTGGCCAACCAGCCCGGCGTGACGATCATATTTATCAAACAATGCCATGTCATATCTCCCTATACGCATACATCTGGGCAAAAAATGCAAACCCCCGCTTTGATCCGGATCAAATGGCCCGACACCTGTTTTCGCCTTGCAGTTTACGTCACCTCTGCGCATCCTGAGGGTATGTTTACAATTGAACACGAATTTGATGCCACGGTGGTCACCCTGGTTGATGAACCCGCCCCCTATCGTCAGGAAGACATTACGATCAATGCTTTTGCCAGTTGTGTAACGATTGAACAGGTAAACCCACGTACCGGATGCGTCGAAACCGTGACCCTATCGATCGCCCAGTTGGAAGACTTGGCCGCTGCACTGGACCTTCCTGAAGGGGTGTACCGATTGCGCAAAGACTGAACATTACCGATCCCTCAGGGACGGAGTTAACTCAGACGAAACAGTTTTTCTCGGCTTGCTGCCCCGCGTATCAGCTGAAGATCGGACTTTGCCACGCCCAAGGTTTTTGCCAACAGCTTCACCACTGCTGCATTCGCTTTGCCATTTTCCGGAACGGTGGTGACTTTCACGCGCAAACTGCCATCTTCGGCCAGCGTTACTTCATTACGTGAAGCTTTTGGCGTAACCCGCACCGCGATTTCTGAACCGGGCATCTTCAAGGCTGCGATTGTTTTTGCGCAGAGACACTTTTTCGTCATTCGTTCTGGTCTTTCCCAGGGTGCTTTGTCACTCTGTCTGAACCTGACAGGAGAACACCCACATGACCAGCCCGAAACGAAAGACCGGTTTTTACACTGATGAACGTTGTTTCTGGCATACCGGTGGACAATATGCGCTCACTTTACCCGTAGGCGGGCCGATGGGCGGCATTGTGCAACCTCTGTCTGCCGGCGGTCTACCGGAAAACCCAGAAACCAAGCGGCGGCTGAAAAACCTGCTGGAAGTTTCAGGCCTGATCACAGAGCTTGATGTGCGTACAGCCCCCTTGGCCCATGAAACCGATCTATTGCGGGTTCACCCCCAAAGCTATGTCACGGCATTTAAAGAAATGTCTGAGAACGGCGGTGGAGAACTGGGCCTGCGAACCCCCTTCGGGCGCGGCGGTTTTGACCTTGCCTGTCTCTCGGCCGGGCTCGCCACCGCCGCATTAGACGCTGTGTTAAGTGGTGAGATCGATAATGCCTATGCCCTGTCACGACCTCCCGGGCATCACTGCATGCCTGACTGGCCCAATGGTTTCTGTTTGCTGAACAATATAGCTATTGCAATCGAAGCAGCCCAAGCAAAAGGCATGGCACAACGCGTTGTGGTACTGGATTGGGATGTTCATCACGGCAATGGCACCGAAGCTATTTATTATGACCGTGATGATGTGCTGACGATATCTATCCACCAAGAATATAATTACCCACTGGATACCGGTGATATCAAAGATCGGGGCAAAGGGCAGGGCCAGAATAAGAACATCAATATTCCGCTGCCCCCCGGCCCCGGACACGTCAGTTATCTGGAAGCGATGGAAAAAATCATTCTACCCGCCATCCACGGCCATGCTCCGGATGTGATCATCGTAGCCTGCGGATTTGACGCTGCCGCCGTTGATCCGCTGTCGCGCATGTCCTGTTCCGCCGAGACATTTCGTCAGATGACCCGCCAAGTGATGACTGCCGCGCAAACCCTGTGCGATGGCAAGCTTCTCATGGTGCATGAAGGTGGCTATTCTGAAGCTTATGTACCTTTCTGTGGACATGCGGTGATTGAGGAGCTCTGTGGTTCCGGTATCACAGTTGAAGACCCACTGGGTGCCACAGTGCATGCCCGCCAGCCCTCTGCGCGTTTTGACGCATTCATATCGGGGCTGATAGATGAGATGGCTCAAACGCTTTTGGGCGACTGAGCACAACAGGCGCCAGCATTCAAAGCCAGCCAGACCATAAACTGAAGGACAACGAATGATGGATATCAAACCTCTGACACACAATGCGGCAGTAATGGACTTTTTGCTGACCCGCAGATCACGCCCAGTGCGCAGTCTGAAATCCCCCGTCCCCACACGTGAAGAGTTGGCCCCGATTCTAACAGCAGCGGCACGCACACCGGATCACAAGATGCTCGTGCCGTGGCAGTTTATCGTGTTGGAACGCCCCGCCCTGCAGCGCCTGACACCGTTGGTCGAAAAACATGGCAACACCGCTGGGATTGAACAAAAGAAGATCGACAACATCACTGGTTTCTTTGGCAACGCCAACCTGGTCGTCGCCGTGGTCTGTGCTTATAAAGAATGCAATGACTTCCCCCGGATTGAACAGGATCTTGCTGCCGGTGCGGCCTGTCTGGCCATGCTGAATGCAGCCCAGGCATCCGGCTGGGGCGCAAACTGGTTAACTGGATTTACGGCCTTCCATCCTGGGTTTCTGGAAGAAGGGTTGGGCATCACAGGGGATGACTATGTCGCTGGTTTCATCCATATTGGGTCTGAAGGTGCTATTCCCCAGGACAGAAAACGTCCTAATTTAGACAGTATCACCCAATGGGTAACGGAATAACAAACGTTATATAATCCGTATTTGCCCATTGCGAGACGACAAGAATGATCAGCCCCCGCTGCAAAACCAGCGGGGATTGTACAAACCGGCGGCAGAAGCTGTGCAGGCTTGTAACGCATAGTTATGACAGCAGGCGAGCAGTATGAAATATTTTCCGGTGTATGGATATCACATTGAAGAAACACAGATTTTTCCCGAATTCACGCTGCACCCTCTTGAAAACGCGGGTCTACAGAGACGTATCAAATGCCATGCGAATGGGGAATATCATCTGACTGCGGTCCTCGAGATCACAGGGGATCAAAACCCTATGCGCCTGCTCTATTTACAATCAATCCTGAGCTTTATTGATCAGCGCGAAGTTCGAATTCCCCATCAAATGGGAATAGACGCTACATCAGCTTCCGCGGCTGCAAAGATCATAAAGCCCCATCGATTTAAAGATGAACGCGGCTGTGGGAAAAACAAGATTTTTCCTGAAACTCCGGATGCAAACACGTGTCGCAAAAATTTTATACACTTTTCTCTGACAGCCATGCTCGATGAAAACCGCAAGGACATTCATGAGATCCGACAGCTCTTACAGAATTGCATTTTCGCCTTTTTGCCCGGGGCGGCCGGCCACAATGATGTCAGATCGTACTTTTACCTGTCCGCCCTCAGGAACCTTGCGGATAAAACTATCGAGGGGAACAAGCCTGATAAGATTGCGCTGTTCCTGCGCAATCTTGGGTTTCAATTGGTCCGCGCTGAACAGGACATGACGCCAGACGACCTGACCAGACACCATGCCCGACTATTCGCTCTTTCTGACGATCCGACACAAGATAACCAGTCACACCTGAAACAGATTGCCGAACTGGCGCCTCTCGTTCTTATCCGACACCTGGGTTTTCGCGATACCCAGCTGAGATGGGGTTCGTGGGGCATATCAGATGTCGCCTAAAACGAAACAATCCGTTCATCCAAGCCCCCTTGTGCACTGCGGCCCAGAACCCCATATGCTTTCTACAAATTAGTTTATGAAGGCATTGGTTTTGATCTTTTCTGACTTTTCCAAAGCACTGGCACAGGCCGGTGATCCGAAATTCCGCAGAGTGATTATTCTTGGTGTGCTTTTGGCTTTTGCCCTGCTCTCTGGCGTTTATGGCGTATTTGTCCTGATCCTCAGTCTTGTAACCCCGGATCAGATTACGCTGCCCTGGATCGGCGAAATCGGCGGCATCCATGAAATTTTGTCCTGGGCCTCGCTCCTGATCATGATGGCATTATCGGTGTTTCTGATGGTGCCGGTGGCATCTCTTTTCAGCGGCTTATTTTTGGACGAAGTTGCAGATGCTGTCGAAGATAAACATCACCCCCATTTACCCGCAGTGCGTCACCGCAGCCTAACAGAAACCGCCGCACAATCTGCACGTTTCCTGGCTGTTCTCATTTCTGCCAACCTTGTGGCACTGATCTTTTATATCTTCCTCGCCCCATTCGCGCCCCTGATCTGGGTCGCGCTGAATGGGTATTTGCTGTCCCGGGAATATTTCACAATGGTCGCAGAACGCCGCCTGACACCGCAAGATGCCAATACATTACGCAAACGTCATATGGGGGCAATTTGGCTGGCCGGATGTCTGATGACCGCACCTTTGTTGATCCCACTTCTCAGCCTGGTCATTCCGGTTTTTGGGGTCGCAACATTCACACATATGTATCACCGCCTGCCACAATAGACCTGATCGATCAGCCACCTTGCCCGTCTTCAAGACCGGCACAAATGTAGTGGCTGTAATAACTGAATTCGGCAAAACGTAAGGCGAACAGGCACACAACCGTGAGTACAATCCATTTGCGGTAGTTTTTCAGTTCTGCGGCAAATATCAGGGCTAACGCCGAAAGCCCAGTTTGTTCCATTCCGAAAGGTGCGGTCTGGCTCATACAACGGTCAAAAGTTGAAAGATAGCCATCAGGCCAACCGGGGCCTAGAACCGACATCATCAACAGGAATACCAGGCCAAGGACGGTTGCAAATCCATATAAAGCGATACGACAGAAAACTTCGGACACCGCGTTACTCTGCAGATAAAGCTTCTGGTTCCGCATTCAATCGGTTGAGAAAATCAACGTCTTTCACAGTGACAATTTCCCAGACAATAATCCAAAACGCCAACACCCAAAGCACGGCCGCAATCCCCGTGGTGATCAGCGCGCGTTTTTTAAGTTGGGGATCAACCGGCGCACCTGCATGCGTGCCCCGCAGAACTTTGCCATCATCGCCCTGCGTGACCAAGCGGACAGGAAGCACGCAAAGGAAAGTCATGAACCAGAACACGGCGTACAGGACGATTGCGGATGTAATCGCCATCAGATCTGCTCCAGCTCAACAAGGCAGCCGTTAAAATCTTTAGGGTGTAGGAACAGCACCGGTTTACCATGGGCACCGATCTTAGGCTCGCCCGTCCCCAGAACCCGTGCGCCCTCGGCTTTCAGCTTGTCACGGGCAACAAGAATATCGTCAACTTCGTAACAGATGTGGTGAATGCCACCAGCGGGGTTTTTCTCAAGGAACCCGTTGATCGGAGAATTCTCACCCAATGGATACAACAGTTCAATCTTGGTATTTGGCAGTTCGATGAAAACAACGGTGACACCGTGATCAGGTTCATCTTGCGGTGCACCGACAGTGGCGCCAAGTGTATTCTTGTATTGTGCACTGGCCGCTTCCAGATCTGGCACAGCAATGGCAACGTGATTGAGACGACCGATCATCAGATTTCCTCCGGAAAGTTTGAAACCTTATGACCTTGCCTTGCTGGTGACGCAAGCCTGCTGCATGTCTTCCGCTGGCACATTCTGTCGCGGTTTTTGCATTTTGCATCGAATTGGGACCATCCCGTTAACAATGTCTTCACCCGACTCAACCCAGACTGAAGGAAGATAAAATTCCTCTGGATCAGATGTCAGATCTGTTCCCACCATCCCGAAAGGAAAGGATATGGACGATCTCGAAAGCCTGATGGCAAAGCAGGTGCCAACCGCGGAACGCCCATTGGCCGGATTAACCGTGCTTGTTGTGGAAGACAGCCGTTTCGCCTGCGAAGCAATGCGCCTGTTGTGCCTGCGTTCTGGCGCCCGCATCCGACGTGCGGATTGTCTGGCCTCTGCACGGCGACATCTTCAAGTTTACCGCCCCTCCGTTGTGATTGTTGATCTTGGCTTGCCCGATGGATCCGGCGAAGAACTGATCACAGAATTGCATAACTCTGCACCTCGTGTTGGTATGCTTCTGGGAACATCAGGCGATCCGGGTGGTGAACACCTGGCGCTGAAAGCTGGCGCAGATGCCTTTCTCGATAAGCCGATCAATAGCCTGATGGCATTTCAAAATCTGATCTTGTCGCGACTTCCTGAAGATCGCCGCCCCAATGGGCCACGGCACAGCAACGATGCAGACATTGAACCCGATCTGATTGCCTATCGTGATGACCTGACACATATTGCATCCGTTTTGGATGCCTCTCCCGACAGTGACACCTTGGATTATGTATCTCAGTTTCTTGGCGGGCTTGCCCGTAGTGCAGAAGATGAACCTCTGGAAACAGCTGCAAAACGCTTGGCCCGCCATAAGAATCAGGGCGCGCAGTTGCGTTCTGATCTGTCGCACTTAAACGGCCTGGTTCAGGAACGTATCGCGGCAGGAGGCACGATCTGACGGCATGTGTTAGATTACCTCAATGTACCCCGCCAACCCGGTTTTCTGGTGCTCAATCACATGACAATGAAACGCCCACTTCCCCGGATTATCAGCAACGAGAGCGACCTCAAGCACCTCATCTTTCAATAACAAAGCAGTATCCGTCATATTGGGCAATACTTCGCGCTTGTTGGACCGGATCGGACGAAACGCAAGCCCATGCAGGTGAATGGGATGCAGGTTCGGGCTTTCATTGCGAAGACGCAGAACCACCGTTTCCCCCAGTTTCAGGCGGGCAAGCGCAGCCGTTCCTTCGGATGCATCCCCCGCCCAAGGCGTTCGATTAATCGACCAAAACGTATAACCCAACGTCCCGCAAAAACCATTATTGGGCAGATCCCCCTCGGGTGACCAACCAAAAACGAATTCCTCAATGCGCGGATTCGTCAAGTCAGGTTCAGACACAGGATTGCGCGGCAACGGTTTCAAATCCGAAAGCGCACGCCCCGCATTTGAACCAACAGATCGCAACACTGCCATTTCACGCGTACCACCCGGCACCCGCGCCATCAGTTTCACAACCTCACCTTCAACAGCGGGCATACGCAAAGCCACATCCATACGCTGCCCAGGTGACAAGATAAGGGGGACATCTGGCGAAACAGGAAAAGGCACAGCATAATCGACAGGATGACCGTCCCAGGCGATGATTTTCCCGACCGCATCTTCAAAATATAGCTTATAAATCCGCGTCGTATCTGTTGCCGCAACCCGCAAACGTACAAGTGATCCGGCCTGATGATCACTGCGTTGCACATCCTGCCAGTTCACCGCCATCACCGTGCCATGGGTGCCGCCACGCGCCGCACCCCGACCGGTGTAAAGATTGATAAATTGCCCCTCATCATTCAAACGAAAATCACGCAGGTTCAGGATTTCGTCACTGTCAAAGCCTACATCATCGGCTTCTTCCACCACCAGAACGCCCGTCAGGCCCAGGGCCATTTGCGTCATGGTCATGCAATGCGGATGATACCAATAGGTGCCCGCATCCGGTGGTGTGAATTCATAACGATAGGTTTCACTGGGGCCGATTGGAAATTGCGTCAGGTAAGGTACGCCATCCATTGCATTCGGGATACGCAACCCATGCCAATGCATAGCTGTGTAATCGTCCATACCGTTTTCGACATCTGCAATAAAAATCTCGCCCTGCTTCACGCGTAACACCGGCGGTGGCGCATCCGGAAACACGCTGACCATACCTTCGGTTATTTTGCCGGGCATCAACCCGTATTTCGCAGGCTGTACCTTCAGGTGTTCCACTACTGAACCGCTGCCAGTCGCCCAAAGCGCGGAGCTGCCACCAGCAAGCGTTGCGCCTGCCATACTCATTTTCAGAAAATCACGTCGTTGCATTACCTGCCCCCTGTTGCATAGCCTGCCTGGCTTGCCCCGATCAGAGACTGGCTGCGGCAGGACCAGAACAACACCTGATCCTGCCAATTTTCAATGCGACAAATGCCCCGGGGCCTATCGCCAATCACTTAGTCCTGCGGAGGAACCACACGCAGGTTCAACTCACGCAGCTGATCGCTCATGGCCTCACTTGGCGCGTTCATCATCAAGTCTTCCGCACGTTGGTTCATCGGGAACATGATCACTTCGCGAATGTTATCCTGCTCAGCCAAAAGCATCACAATACGGTCGATACCTGCCGCACAACCACCGTGGGGCGGGGCGCCATATTTGAACGCGTTAACCATACCGCCGAAACGTTTATTGACCTCATCTTCGCCGTAACCCGCGATTTCAAAAGCTTTATACATGATTTCGGGGCGGTGGTTCCGGATCGCACCAGACACCAATTCATAACCGTTACAGGCCAAGTCATATTGATAACCCAGAACGTCCAGCGGATCGCCATTCAGCGCTTCCATACCACCTTGCGGCATAGAGAACGGGTTATGTTCAAAGTCAATCTTGCCGGTTTCTTCATCTTTCTCGTAGATTGGAAAATCAACGATCCAAGCGAAAGCAAAACGATCTTTGTCGGTCAAGCCAAGTTCTTCGCCAATCACGTTACGCGCACGGCCCGCAACGGCTTCAAACGCCTTCGGCTTACCGCCCAAGAAGAACGCCGCATCGCCAAGGCCAAGGCCCAATTGTTGACGGATCGCTTCTGTGCGTTCAGGACCGATGTTTTTCGCCAATGGACCAGCAGCTTCAAGACCTTCGCCCTGATCACGCCAGAAGATATAGCCCATGCCAGGCAGACCTTCTTGCTGCGCGAATTTATTCATACGGTCACAGAACTTACGTGATCCACCTTTAGGTGCAGGGATCGCACGAATCTGCGTGCCTTCTTGTTCCAGAAGCTTGGCAAAGATCGCAAAACCAGAACCTTCAAAATGCTCTGACACAATTTCCATTTTGATCGGGTTGCGTAGGTCAGGTTTATCAGACCCATACCACAGCGCCGCGTCACGATAAGAAATCTGCGCCCATTCCTGATCAACTTTTTTGCCGCCGCCAAACTCTTCAAACACACCGGTCAAAACAGGTTGGATCGTGTCAAACACGTCTTGCTGTTCAACAAAGGACATCTCAAGGTCAAGCTGGTAGAAATCTGTTGGTGAACGATCCGCACGCGGATCTTCGTCGCGGAAACATGGCGCGATTTGGAAGTATTTATCAAAACCAGAAACCATGATCAGCTGTTTAAACTGCTGTGGTGCCTGTGGCAGGGCGTAGAACTTGCCCGGGTGCAGGCGGGACGGCACGAGGAAGTCGCGCGCACCTTCAGGGGATGACGCTGTGATGATCGGGGTCTGATATTCGCGGAATTCACGATCCCACATGCGTTTGCGGATGCTGGCAACAACATCAGACCGCAGGATCATGTTTTCCTGCATCTTTTCGCGACGCAGATCCAAATAACGATACTTCAGGCGGGTTTCCTCAGGATATTCCTGATCACCAAACACCATCAAAGGCAGTTCCTGCGCGGAACCTAGAACCTCAAGATCACGAATGAAAACTTCGATCTCACCGGTTGGGATAGCCTTGTTTACAAGACTTTCATCGCGCGCCATGACGTTGCCGTCGATGCGAATGCACCACTCAGACCGTACTTTTTCAAGCTCAGAAAACACAGGGCTGTCCGGGTCGGCCATCACCTGTGTGATACCGTAATGGTCGCGCAGATCGATAAACAGCAGGCCGCCGTGATCTCGCACCCGATGTACCCAGCCGGAGAGGCGCACATTATCGCCCACGTGGGATTTGTTGAGTTCGGCACAGGTCTGGCTGCGGTAAGCGTGCATTTCGCGTCCCCTTCAGGGTAAATAATTCGTCCGGGTTGATACACAGGAGACAGGCGCAAAAGTCAAGCAAGCAGCGTCAGAACCCTGCTTTTATCAGTCCTCGCAAGCTATTGCCGCAATAAAGCCTGCCTTGTTCCAGATCGGCTACCCCCAATCGGGCGACCTTTGCCTTGTTCTGCGCCAATAGTTCAGCACGTAAAATACCAGGCAAGGCCCCGGAAGAAACCGGTGGTGTTAATAAGATCCCATCGTCGTCCAGAACAAAGATATTGGTGATCGTTCCCTCGGCCACATTGCCGCGACTGTTCAGAAAGATCATCTCATCCACACCACCAGGAAGGTTTGCACGGGCCCTATCATAGATCTGCCGTTGCGATGTTTTCATACCGCGCCACAGTGATTTTTCATCCAAAGTTACATCAGACATCATGACTTTCCAGGATGTCATGGTCTGGCTAATGGGCGCGGTAGTCAGTGTCAGCCCCTGCGTCGTCAGGGAAAACCTGCAACGCATGGCAACGTCTCCGCTTATGCCAGCTACCATTTCCCGGGCCTTTGGCGCCGAGAAATCGAAACCCAACTTCTGCGCGGTCAGACACATACGGCCAATATGACGCTCCAGACGCGGCATTTCGCCTGTAATGGTTCGTCCAAAGGTTTCAATAACCTCTAACCCCTCAGGGATCATATCTCGGCGTAACGGGCTTTCCACAGGGCTTCCTCATATTCGCTGGGCGCGGTGCTGTCCCAGACGACACCACCTCCGACATTCAAGCGCACACGACCCTGGTCAAACAGACTAAGCGTGCGGATCGCTACGTTAAAACTGCGCTGCCCGCCGGGGCCGGACCAGCCAATCGCGCCGCAGTAAATCCCGCGTGGATCATCTTCGAGATCGTTGATGATCTCCATCGCTCGGATTTTGGGTGCACCGGTAATAGACCCACAAGGAAACAGCGCTTGAAAGATTTCTGCCACTCCCTGATCGGGAGCCAAGTTCGCACGCACTCGACTGACCATCTGATGCACTGTGGCGAATGTTTGTACTTCGAACAACTCAGGCACTTTCACAGTGCCCGGCACAGAAACTTGGCTGATATCATTCCGCAAAAGATCAACAATCATCAGGTTTTCGGCACGATTCTTTTCGTCATTCTGCAGCCATTTTATACGCGCAGCATCTTCTTCCGGCGTCAGCCCCCTCGCGACAGTGCCTTTCATCGGCAATGTCTCAATTACACCACCTTGGGTACGGAAAAACAGTTCTGGCGAACGCGATAAGAAGGTGGCCCCGCCCATATCCACAAAGGCCCCGTGCTTGACCTTCTGACGATCACACAACATGCCATACAACACCTTTGCGTCGCCAGACATTTCGGCATCCATAGGGAAAGTCAGGTTGATCTGATAACAATCACCCTGGCCGATATAGCGCTTCACCTCATCAAAGGCCTTGCGATAACCTGCAAGATCCCAACGCGGCGCGGGAATCGTCAGCGCAGCGGGCCCGACATTTGACGCGCCGCCCGGCTGAGGTTCCGCAAAGACGCCAAAACACAATAGCGGCGTGTCCCGTTTTGCCGGCATACGATCCTGCAACTTATCAATCAGCGCATACCCAAGCTCGTAAGACGCATAGCCCGCCAACCATTCCCCGGCAGCTTCGGCTTCGTTCAGGGCGGCCATGGCAGCAGGCACTTCTTCCGGCGAATGCGCAGAAATGATACGTTTGGGCGCGCGAAACCAGGTTCCGCCTGCGCCCTGCCCCAGCGGGCCGTCATCAAAGAAAATCTCACCCTGCACGGCGCTTACCTTTCTGCTGCCGCCCCCTCATAACGCGAAAGGGCGTACCCGCAAGATGATAATGCGACGCTCAACCAGTCACAAGCGCCCGCTGATCTTCACGTCCCATCGAAAGCAGACGCGGTGTCTGCGCTTGTTCCGCCTGAAAGCCCGTCTTATTCGACATGCCCCGCCAGTTAGCCATCAGCAAGCTTTGCGCCACCGCCCCACCAAGCGTACCGCCTGGTCCCAGCACGATAAACACATCCGGCATGAACTCACGCGCCGCCACACGAAGGGCTGCGGTGAAATCATAGGGTTCATAAACTTGATGCCCAAGGGTGTAATCCCAAAGCGCGTGCTTATTCGCAGCACCCGGGGCCCAAATCGCCCCACGTCCATCAATCAAAGGCATCTCAGGTTGGCCAAACAATCCCGCATCCAGACGCGCACGCCCTTGTTCTGCAACGGGTTTCTGCAAATGCGTATGAAAGCCCGCGTGATTGGGCAGGCGCATTGGGAAACGGTCTTCCAGTCGTGGCATTTCACGTTCAAAGGCCACCAATCCGGCCTCATTCCCTGCCAAAACCAACATCCCGCCAAGATCAATCGACAGGCCCAACACATGATCCGCCCGCGTAGAAATCTCAGCACATTTGGCAAAAACCTCAGCCCGGCGTCCTGGGATTCCCACCCAATTGTCATCCATAAACGGGTAAATAATTTGCCCACCAATCAGGTTTTCCTGCATCAGCGTGCCCATGGTGTTCACCACCTCAAACCCGCCCATCGGTGACAATGCACCGCCACAGGCCAGCGCGATATACCAGCCCATCGAATTGCCGGTCACCGCCAAAACATCGAACTTATCGCGATCAATTGCCTGATAATCAGCCAGTGCCGCCGCATAAATCAACGGCGACGCATGATCCCCGCGCGTATGTTTCGCACCGGAAAACCGTTCTGCCCCATCAAGCGCAGTCACTGCTTCCTGCCCCGTCTGCGTCCGAAACGCGTCAAACTGCGCAAATAGTTCCGCTTTATCCGCGTGATGACGCGTCAAATATCCAAGTTCAGCCTTATTATAAGTGCCCCGCCCCGGGGCCACGACAACAGCAGTTTGTTTGGTCATTTATTTGCCCTCCCACAGTTTAATCGCAGCATCAGCAATGCTCTCACTTGACGGCATGGTCGCCGCATAAGCAGGCCCAGTCGCGATAAAACTGTCCTCCGCAGCAAGGCGCGCCGAAGGAAGGGTTGAGCGTTCATGCAACATCGACAACAGGGCCTCCGATTGGCTGCCCGTTGTGCGACATTCATCAACAACCAGCACTTTTTCAGCCCCTTCAATCGCTTTCAAAATCCCATCCACAGGCATAGGTGCTAGCCAACGTATATCAATCACACGCGTCTGAATTCCCTTATCCGCCAAAGCCTTAGAAGCTTTCTGCGACAGGTAATTCCCGTTGCCATAGGTCACAATCGCCAGCGGACCGTCCCCGGTTACGCCAACTTCGCCCAGCGCGATTGTCTCATCTGGCGCGGGATATGTATCCATCCAAGCACTGTCTTTCACATCATGCAAATCGCGCATCGGATACAGTGCAATCGGTTCCACAAACACCACAACGCGCTGTTCAACACGTGCCAATCGCACACATTCGCGCAGCATTTTCGCCGCATCCGCACCGTGGCTTGGGCAAGCAATAATCACACCGGGAATATCGCGCAAAACGGCCAGGGAATTGTCATTGTGGAAATGTCCGCCAAAGCCTTTTTGATACCCAAGTCCCGCAATCCGCAGCACCATCGGGTTGGTATATTGACCGTTTGAGAAAAACGAAAGCGTCGCAGCCTCGCCCCGAATTTGGTCTTCCGCATTGTGCAGATAAGCCAGAAATTGGATCTCTGGCATCGGCACAAACCCATTATGCGCCATGCCAATCGCCAGTCCCAAAATCGACTGCTCATCCAGCAATGTGTCAATCACCCGGTCCGGCCCAAAGCGATCACATAGCTTCTGCGTCACCCCATACACGCCGCCCTTTTTCCCGACATCTTCGCCCATCAAGGCAATTTCACGATGTTCCAACATCAGATCCGTCAGGGCCCAGTTGATCAAACGAGACATCGGCTGCGGCTCATTCATCGCGCGCAAGTCGCTCTTACCAAACGCCTTTTCGCGATCCGCGACAGCAACCCCATTGCTTGGCGCACAATCGCGCGCAGGTGGCACAATGCTCGCCATCACATCTTCCGCCGTCTTCAAGCGGGGCCGCGTCACAACCTGTTCCGCAACCCGGGTACATTGCGTCTCGGCCTCCAGATAAATCGCCTTAATCTCATCCGCAGACAAGATCCCCGCATCCCGCAACAGCCGCGCCGAATGCATCAAAGGGTCCTCACCCTCCCAGGCCTCAAAGATATCCTTCGACAAATAGGTCTGCTGCATATCCGACCCGGCATGCCCATACAGGCGCACCAAAGTCAGATGCAAAAACGCCGGTTTCTTGTGACACCGCACATAGTCCGCCGCCGCACGCGCCGCACGCCAGGTGTCATAAATATCCAGCCCATTGGCGTGAAAGTATTTCAACCCCGGACGGTTCTCATAATTCGCCGCAACCCAACCGCGCGGGGTACGCGTTGAAATCCCAATGCCATTGTCTTCACAGACAAACAGCAAAGGCATCGGAACCGATTGAAAAGACGTCCAACAAGCCGTGTTAATCGCCCCTTGCGCCGTGGAATGGTTTGATGACGCATCGCCAAAAGAACACATCACAATGCTGTCGTCCTGCAACACCTGATGTTCCGGCTTCACACGTTTCGCAAGCCCCACAGAATAGGCCGCGCCAACTGCTTTCGGCAAATGCGAAGCAATGGTCGAGGTCTGCGGCGGAATGTTTAACGCCTTTGATCCCAACACCTTATGGCGACCACCCGAAATCGGATCCTCCACAGAAGTCGCAAAGCTCAACAACATATCCCAAGCGGGCGTCGTCCCTGGAACTTGGGCTGATCGACGGGTTTGAAACGCCCCATCCCGGTAATGCAAAAACGCCATGTCATCCGGGCGCAAAGCCGACGCAACCGCCGCCATCCCCTCATGCCCAGAGGACCCAATCGTGTAATAACCCTGCCCTGCCGCCTGCATTTTGCGCGACCGCCGATCAAGGTTGCGCGACAGGCATTGCGCCCGAAAAATCGCCACAGCTTCTTCCGCCAACAATGGCCCTTCCGCAGCAGCGCCCCCAGGCAATGCCCCAGAACTCAGCCGCTCAAGAAACGCCTCATGCACAATATCCGCGCGATCCATGACTTATCCTTCCGGGGCCACTTGCCCCTTTCATCTTGCCGAAAATACTCCGGGGGTGTGGGGGCTGGCCCCCACTGGGAGTCGTGTGCGGGGGCTGCCCCCGCTGGCCAATATTTAAAAGAACGCCTGCAAACCGGTCTGCGCACGACCAAGGATCAGCGCGTGCACATCATGCGTGCCTTCATAGGTGTTCACAGTTTCCAAGTTCACCATGTGGCGGATCACGTGGAAATCAAGGCTGATGCCATTGCCGCCGTGCATATCCCGCGACATGCGTGCAATATCAAGGGCTTTACCACAGTTGTTGCGCTTCATGATCGAAATCATTTCAGGCGCTGCATTGCCTTCGTCCATCAAACGACCAACCCGCAAACTGCCCTGCAAACCAAGGGTAATTTCCGTCTGCATATCCGCCAGTTTTTTCTGGAACAGCTGCGTTTGCGCCAAGGGTTTATTGAACTGCTTGCGGTCCAAACCATATTGCACGGCCGCATGCCAGCAAGCTTCCGCAGCACCCATAGCACCCCAAGAAATACCGTAACGCGCACGGTTCAGACAGCCAAACGGGCCTTTCAGACCTTCAACATTTGGCAGCAACGCGTCTTCACCAACTTCCACATCCGCCATCACGATTTCACCGGTGATAGACGCACGCAGCGACATTTTATTTTCGATCTTCGGCGCGGACAGACCTTTCATGCCCTTATCCAAGACAAAGCCACGGATCTTGCCGCCATGGGCTTCGGATTTGGCCCAAACCACAAACACGTCAGCGATCGGCGCGTTCGAAATCCACATTTTGGAGCCGTTCAACACATAGCCGCCATCGGTCTTTTTCGCGACGGTTTTCATGCCCGCAGGGTCAGAACCCGCATCAGGTTCCGTCAAACCAAAACAGCCAATAGACGTGCCTGCAGCCAAGCCAGGAAGATATTTTTTGCGTTGTTTTTCAGACCCATACGCATAGATCGGATACATCACCAAGGATGACTGCACAGACATCATAGACCGATATCCACTGTCCACACGTTCCACTTCACGCGCAACCAGACCATAGGCCACATAGCTGGACCCAAGCCCGCCGTATTCCTCAGGCACTGTAATGCCAAGCAAGCCCATCTCGCCCATTTCCGCGAAAATCGCAGGGTCGGTTTCTTCATTCGCGAAAGCATTTGTGACACGTGGCGCCAGCTTTTCCTGCGAATAGGCAAAGGCCGCGTCACGCATCATGCGCTCATCTTCGGACAGCTGCTCATCCATGCGGAAGGCGTCTTCCCAGGTGAATTTTCCCAGATCAGGTTTGCTTTGCGGGGATAGATTTCCAGCCATGGCATCAGGCTCCTTTAAGTTCGTTCACGGCCCGCGCGATCCGCGCACAGCCTTCAGTTAAATCAGCATCTGAATAGGCGTAAGACAGTCGGAAATGCCCACCAAGCCCAAAGGCCCGGCCCGGCACAAGCGCAACATTGCCCTCATTCAGGATAAATTCGCAGACGTCCGCGTCATTTTCGAGCAGCTTCCCGCCAGATGTCGTACGGCCAAACAACCCTTCGCAGTTCGGGTAAACGTAAAACGCCCCGCCCGGCACTTCGCAGGTGATCCCATCAATCGCGTTCAACGCATCCACCACCATATCGCGGCGCACACGGAAGGCATCACAGCGTTCTGCCAGCAGATTTTGTGGGCCGGTCAGTGCTTCCAACGCCGCCGCCTGCGAAATGGACGACGCGCCAGATGTACATTGCCCCTGGATCGCGGTCATCACTTTGATCAGATCAACTGGGCCAATGCCCCAGCCCAAACGCCAGCCCGTCATCGCGTAAGACTTTGAAACGCCATTCACAATCAACGTGCGATCCGCCAAATCAGGGGCGGCTTTGCGGAAAGATGTGAAGGGTTCATAAGTCACATGCATGTAAATTTCATCGGCAATCACCCAAACATGCGGGTGTTTGCGAAGGACTTCCGCCAAAGCTTCCAGATCCTCCCCAGAATACATCGCACCGGATGGATTGCCCGGCGTGTTCAACATCAACCACTTGGTTTTATCCGTGATTGAAGCTTCAAGCGCATCCGGCGTCAGGCGAAAACCTTGGTCCGCGCCGCAAGGCACAGTGACCATTTCACCCTGACAAAAATCCACGATATCCGCATAGGACGTCCAATATGGCGCGGGCATGATGACCTCATCACCCGGGTTCACGGTCGCGGCAAAAGCGTTGTGAATGACCTGTTTCGCACCGGTTGAAACCATGATTTCCGCGATCTCAGGGCGGAAGCCACAGAAGCGTTCCGCATCCATCGCAATCGCTTCGCGCAAGGCTGGTTTGCCCGCAGTCGGCGGATATCCCGTGTCCCCAGCAAGGGCCGCATTATGCGCCGCCGCAATCACGTTTTCCGGGGTTTTGAAATCCGGTTCACCCGTGCCAAAGGTCAACACAGGGTGACCTTCGGCTTGGCGGGCCCGTGCGGCCTCGGAAATCTTAACAATTTCTGAAAGCTGCAGCGATGCCGCGCGATCTGATCTGATAAATTCAGCCATTCTTAACCCTTCGCGGCGTAGAGGCCGCCTGTCTTTGTCGCAAGAAATGCGTCCAGCGGGATGTCTTCCTGCTTCAGGAAACCCTTGTCTGGCAGCACGCCATCACGCACCATTTCAATCACGCCCACCACGCTTCCCGCAGTGGTCCAAGCAATGGCGGTGCGCATCTCACCTGCGACCTCAATCGGGCGATAACCGCGCACAAATTCCTTACGCTGCATCCGCCCATCCGCCATGCCTTCTGCGGCAACATGAACGTAAACCACATCATCCTCAACAGGCGGTTTCGCATTGACGAGGATTTCGCCCGCCTCGGCACGACGGTCCCGCATCAAAAGTTCATGGAAGAAGAAATTCATCTGATCCATATGCCCGGGGTAACGCATTGTTTTATAATCAATGTTATCAACTTTCCCAAGGTAGGTGTCACACATGGTGCCAAGCCCGCCAGAGGTCGTGAACGCTTCCAGTTTCACGCCGTCGATATATAGCATTTCCAGCCATTCCATCGGGGAAACCCACTTGCGTTCGCCGCCCTCAATAACCTCACAATCATTCAGGTATTCATTGACCACGCCCTCAGGCGACCAGTTGAAGGCATAACCCATCAAACCGGTTGGATTTTGCGGCAAGGCCCCCACGCGCATTTTACAGCTGCGGCAATCGTCAAATTGCTCAATCAGATCCGCGCCCACGATGCCAATAAAGCCCGGCGCAAGCCCACATTGCGGCGCCATCAGACCTTTGGACGTCTTTGACAATTCAATAATCGCCTGGGTGGTTGGCACATCTTCGGTAAGATCAAAGTAATGAATTCCAGCGGCATGCGCTTCCTTGGCAATCTCGGTATTCAGATGATACGGCAGACAGGACAAGATCGCATCGACTTCGCCAAACAATGTGCGCAGGTTGCTGGCGTCAGATAGGTCAAGCGCTTGTGTTGCAAAGGGAAAATCACGACCATTCAGGTTCATGTCAACGCCCGCCACCTCAAAACCCGCTTCCTTCAAAAGCGTCGCTGCAAGCGTTCCAACTTTACCTAAGCCAAGTGTCGCGATCTTCTTCATGCTGGTCACCTTTGTAAATAATTCCGGTTTTGACGTGACGATAGCAATTGCCCCTTCATGCTGAAATAGCTAACTTTGCAATAATTCATGAGTTTAAGGAATGAAGGATATCCAATGATTCCCTCCCGCGCCCTGCCCTCTCTCGCTGCTTTGCGGGCCTTTGAATGCGCTGCCCGTCATGGGTCGTTCACCCTGGCCGCCGAAGAGCTGCACCTCACGCAAAGCGCGGTTTCCCGTCAGGTCAAAGACCTTGAGGCGCAGCTTGGGTTTTCGCTGTTTCGGCGCAATGGCCGTCGCGTTGCTTTGACAGATGCGGGCGGCGAATTTGCCCGCGCCCTGGCCTTGGATTTGGACCGCCTCAAACAAACCGTCAGTCGTGCCGTGACGGCGGGCAACGCCCGCACAGCCCTGCGCATCGCCACGCTTTCAACCTTTGCCAGCCGTTGGTTGATCCCGCGCCTGCCCGAATTTGAGGCGAAATTCCCCGAGGTCGAGATCAGCCTTTCCACCCGCCTGCGCCCGTTTTCTTTTGACGCGGAACGCTTCGATCTGGCCATTCACCACGGATCCGCCGATTGGCCCGACACGCAAATGTCACGTCTCTGCGGTGAAGAAATCCTGGCCGTTGCGGCCCCGGACTTCATCAATGAACAAAACCTTACCAACGCCGAGCCCCAGGACATCGCAGACGCCCCGCTTTTGCACCTTGAAACCCGCCCTGGCCATTGGGCGGAATGGCTTCGCTTGCAGGGTGTCGATTCCCCAAGCTTCCCGCGCGGCAAACAGTTTGACCAGTTTTCCATGATCATTTCCGCTGCCAGCCATGGCCTTGGCGCAGCCCTATTGCCACGGTATCTCATTGAAAAGGAACTGGAAAGTGGCGCGTTAATCCCATTGCCAGGAGATCCGGTCATCACAGATAACGCCTATTGGTTGGTCACCCCAGCGGGCGCGACATCCCCCATGGCACAGGCTTTTGCGCGATGGGTGAAAACCATGGTGTCAAAAGATATCAATTCCAAATCTAAATGAGTTTTTTGCACTCATATGCAAATTTTCCGACATTTTTCTCCTAAGGAGATTGCGCTATATTGGGTCCAAATTCCAACTTAAAGGGCCCTTCCCATGGACGTTACCCGCGAAATTTCCGACATTCTTTCCCGCCTTGGCGTGGATAAATCTGCCTATACAGGCGGCACCCGCAAGGTGATCAGCCCCGTGACCGGCACCGAGATCGCCGCCGTCAACGACATGTCTGCAGACATGGCAAAGGCCGCGATCAGCAAATCCAAAGCGGCCTTCAAAGCCTGGCGTTCCGTTCCCGCACCGCGTCGCGGTGAATTGGTTCGTCTGCTGGGCGAAGAGTTGCGCGTTGCCAAAGAAGACCTTGGTCGCATCATTTCTATTGAAGTCGGCAAAATCCCATCAGAAGGCCTTGGCGAAGTCCAGGAAATGATCGACATTTGCGATTTCGCAGTCGGTCTATCGCGTCAATTGTATGGCTTGACCATCGCAACCGAACGCCCCGGCCACCGCATGATGGAACAATGGCATCCGCTTGGCCCGGTTGGCGTGATTTCCGCGTTCAACTTCCCAGCGGCTGTTTGGTCCTGGAACGCCGCCCTTGCCATCGTCTGTGGTGACCCGGTGATCTGGAAACCATCCGAAAAAACACCGCTGATTTCGCTTGCCTGCGCATCGGTCTTTGAACGCGCGATGGCCCGTTTTGGCGATGACGCACCGGATGGTCTGCACACGCTTCTGCTGGGTGATCGTGACCTGGGCGAAACCCTTGTCGACAGCACAGATGTACCGGTGATTTCCGCCACTGGGTCCACCCGCATGGGTCGCGAAGTTGGTCCACGTGTTGCGGCGCGCTTCGGCAAATCCATCCTGGAACTTGGCGGCAACAACGCGGGCATCGTCTGCCCCTCCGCCGATCAAGACATGGCTTTGGCCGCCATCGCCTTTGGTGCCATGGGCACAGCAGGCCAGCGTTGCACATCGCAACGTCGTGTTTTCGTTCACGAATCCATCTGGGAAGAATTCGTGCCACGCCTCGCCGCTGCTTATAAATCTGTGACTGTTGGCTCGCCCTTGACCACCGATTCTCTGGTTGGGCCGCTGATCGACAAAAACGCATCCGACGCAATGGCCTCCGCGATTGAAGCCGCGAAAGCCATGGGCGGCAAGGTCACTGGCGGTGAATTGGTTGACGCGGGTCACCCCGATGCCTTCTACCGTCGCCCCGCCATGGTCGAGCTGAAAGAACAGAAAGGCATCGTTTGCGAAGAAACCTTCGCGCCCGTGCTTTACGTCATGCCCTACAGCGATCTTGATCACGCGATCGACATGCAAAACGACGTGACCGCGGGCCTGTCATCCACCATCTACACGTTGGATGTGCGCGAAGCGGAAACCTTCCTGTCTGCTGTCGGATCTGATTGCGGCATCGCCAATGTGAACATCGGCACATCCGGTGCGGAAATCGGTGGTGCATTCGGCGGCGAAAAGGAAACTGGCGGCGGTCGTGAAAGCGGATCTGACGCCTGGAAAGCCTACATGCGTCGCCAAACCAACACCGTGAACTACTCCCGCGAACTGCCACTGGCACAGGGCGTATCTTTCGACATTGGCTAAACTCCCTTAACCTTTGTCAAACAGCCCCGCAGGAGAAATTCTGCGGGGTTTTCTGTTTAAAACGGCCGCACCACAGCGCCGGAATAGAAATAAATCCCCATGCCAAAGGCAAACAAAACCACCCCCGCAACCGAATGCAAAACAATCGCCAAGGGCAGGCTTTCGCGGGTTTTATAGGCCCAGGCAAAGATCAATCCGCCAACAAATGTCATCACCGCGACGACCCAGCTCCAATACATCAAATGCGCCAGTGAAAACAAAGCCGCATTCAGCCAAACCGCCCCCACGCCAGATGGAATCACCGGTTTATAACGCCGGAAAAACAGCACCCGAAAGATCAGCTCCTGCGGCAAAGCAGACACCAGCGGGTAAAACACCGCGATCACCAACATCACGTCCGGGCGATACATCAACATCGCAAACAACCGATCCGGCGCCGTGCGCATCAAGATTGCATAACTTGCCCCAGCCACCGCCAAAGCGATCCCGACCACCGGCCAAAACTGCATCTTTGACCAGCCTTGAAACATAATCCGCCAAGAAAACCCCGGCGTGCGCCACAATAAAATCAAACCCAGCACCATAAACACTGCAAGGGCCGCAAACATCCGCGTTGGCGGCAACCAAACGGCAACCCCCACTGGCACGACAACAAACAACAGCAGAAATTCAACCAACAGCCATCGCTTTTGTCGGGCGCAATTGTGGTCTTCCATGCCGAATTTTTCCTGGCCGATTGCAGACATCTTCTCGCAACTCCAAATAGGCGCGCACGAAAGGCAATCAAGCGGGCGGCTGGTTTTCAGAATAGATAAGCCCCCGGCGTTAAAAAACAACATGTGAAATCACGGGAAATCCCCAGATTCATCCCGATGACAAACGAATCCCCCTTGAACCTTTCCCCATGATATCTATACACCACGACAATTTGTTTCTCCGGGGGTCTACCATGCCAAAGCGCGACGATATTTCATCCATCATGATCATCGGGGCCGGCCCTATTGTTATTGGTCAGGCCTGCGAGTTCGACTACTCCGGTGCCCAGGCCTGTAAGGCGCTTCGTGAAGAAGGCTATCGTGTCATCCTTGTGAACTCGAACCCGGCGACGATCATGACCGACCCGGAACTTGCCGACGCCACCTATATCGAACCGATCACCCCGGAAATGGTCGCCAAGATCATCGAAAAAGAACGCCCCGACGCGCTGCTGCCCACCATGGGCGGTCAGACCGGCTTGAACACGTCTTTGGCACTCGAAGAAATGGGTGTTCTGGAAAAATTCGGCGTTCAAATGATTGGTGCAAACCGCGAAGCCATTGAAATGGCCGAGGATCGCAAGCTGTTCCGCGAAGCCATGGATCGTCTTGGCCTTGAAAACCCGCGCGCAACCATCGTCACCGCCCCGAAGTTGGAAAACGGCGAAGCTGACCTTGATGCCGGTGTTCAGATCGCTTTGAACGACCTAGAGGAAATCGGCCTGCCCGCCATCATCCGCCCCGCCTTTACCCTTGGTGGCACCGGCGGTGGTGTTGCCTATAATCGTGAAGACTACATCCATTTCTGCCGCACCGGTATGGATGCGTCGCCCGTGAACCAGATCCTCGTTGATGAAAGCCTTCTGGGTTGGAAAGAATACGAGATGGAAGTTGTGCGCGACAAAGCCGACAACGCCATCATCGTTTGTGCGATTGAAAACGTCGACCCAATGGGCGTGCACACAGGTGATTCCATCACTGTGGCCCCGGCCCTGACCCTGACCGACAAAGAATACCAAATGATGCGCACCGCATCCATCAACGTGCTGCGCGAAATCGGCGTCGAAACCGGTGGGTCCAACGTGCAATGGGCCGTGAACCCCAAAGACGGCCGCATGATCGTGATCGAGATGAACCCACGCGTGTCGCGCTCCTCTGCTTTGGCGTCCAAAGCGACCGGTTTCCCGATTGCCAAGATCGCTGCGAAACTGGCGGTTGGCTACACGCTGGATGAACTTGATAATGACATCACCCGCGTCACACCGGCGTCGTTCGAGCCCACAATCGACTATGTTGTCACCAAGATCCCGAAATTCGCATTTGAGAAATTCGCGGGTTCCGAACCCTACCTGACAACTGCGATGAAATCCGTGGGTGAAACCATGGCCATCGGCCGCACCATCCATGAAAGCCTGCAAAAAGCGCTGGCATCCATGGAATCCGGCCTAACCGGTTTTGACGAAGTCGAAATCGAAGGCGCGCCCGAAAAATCCGCCGTGATCAAAGCGATCAGCAAGCAAACACCGGATCGTCTGCGCACTATTGCCCAGGCCATGCGCGAAGGTCTGACCAACGACGAAATCCAAGCAACCACAAGCTTTGATCCTTGGTTCCTCGCCCGTATCCGTGAGATTATTGAAGCCGAAGCAGGCGTAATTGCCAACGGCTTGCCTGCGGATGAAGCAGGCCTGCGTGACCTCAAAATGCTTGGTTTCACCGATGCCCGCCTTGCGAAACTCGCAGGTTCCACTGAAGCCGCCGTGCGAAAAGCCCGCGTGTTGAAAAACGTCACCGCAAGCTTCAAGCGCATTGATACATGCGCCGCCGAATTCGAAGCACAAACCCCATATATGTATTCCACTTATGAGGCCCCGGCCTTTGGTGACGTCGAATGCGAAGCCCGCCCAAGTGAGGCCAAAAAAGTCGTCATTCTTGGCGGTGGCCCAAACCGGATCGGCCAAGGGATCGAATTCGATTACTGCTGCTGTCATGCCTGTTATTCCCTGACAAAACAGGGTTATGAGACCATCATGATCAACTGTAACCCGGAAACGGTTTCCACAGATTATGACACATCAGACCGTCTGTATTTCGAACCCCTGACTTTCGAACACGTCATGGAAATCCTGCGTGTGGAACAGGAAAACGGCACGCTTCACGGCGTCATCGTTCAATTCGGCGGCCAAACACCACTGAAGCTGGCGAACGACCTAGAGGCCGCTGGCATCCCAATCCTTGGCACATCCCCCGACGCGATTGACCTTGCAGAAGATCGTGAACGTTTCCAAGCACTTGTGAACTCTCTCGACCTGAAGCAACCGCATAACGGCATCGCCTCCACCGACGCAGAAGCGCTTGAAACCGCCAAAGACGTCGGCTTCCCCTTGGTGATCCGCCCGTCTTACGTTCTTGGTGGCCGCGCCATGGAAATCGTACGCGACATGCCGCAGCTGGAACGCTACATTGCTGAGGCCGTGGTTGTGTCCGGCGACAGCCCGGTTCTGCTCGACAGCTACCTTGCGGGCGCCGTTGAACTTGACGTTGACGCACTTTGTGACGGCACCGATGTCCATGTGGCTGGCATCATGCAACACATCGAAGAAGCTGGCGTTCACTCGGGTGACTCGGCGTGCTCGCTGCCGCCTTACAACCTCGACAAACACATCATCACCGAGATCAAACGCCAAACCGTTGCCCTTGCCCTCGCCCTCAACGTCAAGGGTCTGATGAACGTGCAATTCGCGGTGAAAGACGACGTGATCTACCTGATCGAGGTCAACCCACGTGCATCGCGCACCGTGCCCTTCGTCGCCAAATCCACCGACAGCGCCATTGCCGCCATCGCCGCGCGCATCATGGCCGGTGAACCCCTGTCGAACTTCCCCAAACGCCCGCCTTACCCCAAAGACGCGGCCAAGGGCGACCCGGAACCCATGGGCGACCAAATGCGCCTTGCCGACCCGGAAGACATGCCTTGGTATTCCGTGAAAGAAGCGGTCCTGCCCTTCGCACGTTTCCCTGGCGTCGACACTTTGCTTGGCCCAGAAATGCGTTCCACCGGCGAAGTCATGGGCTGGGATCGCTCTTTCCCACGGGCCTTCCTCAAGGCGCAAATGGGCGCTGGCATGGATCTCCCGTCAGACGGCCGCGCGTTTATTTCGATCAAAGACGCCGATAAAACCGCGCTGATGATTGATTGCGCGCGCATCCTGTCGGACCTTGGGTTTGCCTTGGTTGGCACCAGTGGCACCGCCACTTGGCTGTCTGAACAAGGCGTCGAATGCGCCACCGTGAATAAGGTCTATGAGGGCCGCCCGAACATCGTCGACATGTTGAAAAACGTCGAAATTCAATTGGTTATGAACACCACAGAGGGCAACCAAGCGGTCTCTGACAGCCGCGAAATCCGCGCCGTGGCGCTCTATGACAAGATCCCATATTTCACCACCGCAGCAGGCTCTCACGCGGCAGCGCAGGCGATCAAAGCCATGCGCGAAGACGCACTGGGTGTCCGTGCGCTGCAAGGGTAAGCTTGAAACAAAACCTGAAACACAAAACGCCCCAATCGGGGCGTTTTTTTATAATCCAGCTTTCGATTTTTCTACGGGTTCAGCTTCATATACAGGCCCGGCGCATTGTCCGTGGCGCAAAAACACTTCGCATCATCAGGTACCGATGCAGGGACAAACCTCATCCGTCGGTACGCAGCGATGGCGGGGTGATTATCCGCACGCACCAGAAGTTCCGCGCAGGTATTTTCCGGAATGCAGTGCAGCATCAATTTTTCAGCAAGCCCCTGTCCACGAAAATCAGATTGCACCCAAACGCTAAAAATACGGACAAAATCACTTTCTCGCGCGGCAGAGACAGAGTGACTGGCGGCAATTGCAACGGGTGCTCCGTCCGCCAGAGCAGCATAAACAATGTTGCTGTTCAGAAACTTTTTCAACGTTTGTTCTGATTTTTGATCAAACGTTGAAAGAGACTCATCAAATTGTTCGGGTGCGTCAAGCAGCGCCAAACGTCTGACATCCCGCCACAAAGCATGATCCGCAGCATCAAATCTGCGGACCACAAAATCAGTCATCGTGACCAGGCGCTTGTTTTGACGGGGCAACATAGGGGCGCGTCACATCTTTCAGCGACACATTCAGCGCTTCGACGTTCAACGCAATTGCACCATCACCGGATAAGGTCAGGATCAAGCGCCCCATCCCGTCTTCTCCCGCTTCAAAAGCCATAGACATCAAAGAATAGACCGTCTCTTCGTCGCGGGACACACCTTGTGTCTGAACGCCCAGAACATCATCAACGAACAAAACCGACTGTACGCGTTCGAAATCACGTCCACGCCGTTCCGCTGCGGTTTTGTCTTCCCAACGGAAGCGGTTTAGAAGCAGGGCAAAACGGCGTTCAGATTTGCGGAACGACATTTCATTGCCTGGAAAGACCGCATCCTGCGTCAGCGCAGACATGACCTGCAGATCATCCATATCCGCTGCCATCAGGCGCAGCGGTTGTTCCGCGCCATCTTCAAATTTTGCGTCCGTCATTATTCTTTGATCCTTTCGATCTGCGCACCAACGCCAGAGAACTTGCGCACCACCTGTTCATATCCGCGATCAAGATGATACACGCGGCTGACAGTGGTTTCGCCTTCAGCCGCAAGCCCAGCAAGGATCAGGGAAACAGATGCCCGCAGATCCGTTGCCATCACCGGTGCGCCCTTCAGGCGATCAACGCCATGTACAGTTGCCGTGCCGCCGTTTACTTCAATATTTGCACCCATACGGATAAGTTCGGGCGCATGCATAAAGCGGTTTTCAAAGATCTTTTCTTCCAACACAGAGGTGCCTTCAGCCGTGCATAACAGCGCCATCATCTGGGCCTGTAAATCGGTTGGAAAGCCTGGGAATGGTTCGGTCGTTACATTCACGGCGGACAGCCGACCATTTTTACGTGCAACCTTCAGGCCCCGTTCCGTTTCAGTAACGGCAACCCCTGCGGCATCCAGTTTTTCGCAGAAAGCTTCGATCAGGCTGATACGCCCCCCCAGAAGTTCCACCTCACCACCGGCGATCACCGGTGCCAGCATGTATGTGCCAAGTTCGATACGGTCGGTCACCACCGGGTGTGTTGCGCCATGCAAGCGATCCACGCCCTGAATGGTGATCGATGAACTGCCGTCACCCTCAATCTGTGCGCCCATCTTGCGAAGGCAATCCGCAAGATCAACGATTTCAGGTTCACGAGCCGCATTGTTGATAACTGTCGTGCCCTTAGCGAGGGTCGCAGCCATCATGATATTTTCGGTTGCACCAACAGAGGCAAACGGGAAATCAATCACAGCGCCTTTCAACCCACCCAATGGGGCTTTGGCGTGCAGATAACCGTCTTTCAGCTCAATGGTTGCGCCCATCGCTTCCAGACCATTCGTGTGAATATCCATCGGGCGTGCGCCAATCGCACAACCACCAGGCAGAGACACAACAGCTTGACCTTCGCGCGCCAGAAGCGGACCCAGCACAAGGTTAGACGCACGCATTTTGCGCACAATATCATATTCAGCAACGTGATTGATCGCCCCGTGGCACGACATCGCCTGAACCTGACCGTCCTGCATAGAGGTGACTTCAGCACCGAGAGATTCCAGCAGCTCTGTCATGGTCTTAATGTCAGAAAGACGTGGCGCATTGGTCAATGTCAGCGGTTCTTCGCTGAGAAGCGTCGCTGGCATCAAAGTCAGGCAGGCATTTTTCGCCCCCGCAATCGGGATTTCCCCAGAAAGAGCGTTGCCACCTTTTACAATTATCGAATCCATTTCACTGCCCACCTGTTCTGAAAAACATCAGTCTTTCTGTTCGTTTGTCTGGTCGCCGCCGTCGTCTTCAGACGAAATACGCGCACGTGCCTGCGCTTTGCGGCGTCCCATATTTGATTTCAATGCTGCTTTTAAACGTTGTTCACGCTCTGCCACAGCAGTTTTTTTCTTTTTTTTCCCGCTCTGCGCGGTATCTGTCTCATGTGTCATGGGGAACTATGTATCTCAGTGTGAAAAAACCGTCCAGTTTGCGCTTGCACTGGGCGAAAATTAAGTCTACTCAGCCGCCAACGAACGAAAGTTCCGATGCTGTGGTAGCTCAGTGGTAGAGCGCGTCATTGGTAATGACGAGGTCGGGAGTTCAATCCTCCCTCACAGCACCATACAACTCACTGAAATTATTAACAAATACCACAAAATCAGCCCCAGTGTTGCTCTTTGATTTGTAGCGCATTATGCTAGCTTAGTGTTAGCGCAGTGGATTTGGATTCAATGATTTCAAGCACTTATGATTTTGAAAATTGCACTTTTAGCGTAGTCCTAGCGCAGACCACCACCTATGTAAAAAAACGGTGCGAGCTATATGACTGATCTGCGAGATAGAACTGACCTGCCATATCGGTTTTTTAAGCCGAAAAATTCGAACCGCTGGAATATGCGATTTTCCATCACAGGCTTTCCACAAATTAAATATGCGCTGGGCACATCGGATGATGATGAAGCGTTAGCACTAGCTGCTGAAAAATATCAGGATGCTGCTTTCCAAGCACGGCATGGCATCTTAGCAGCAAATGGTTCGTTCCGCTCCGTTGCTGCGGACTATGTGAAAACGTTGTATTTGATAGCCGAACGTAATCCCAGTAAGTTTGAAGCTGCCAAACGTACTGATGCGGTTGTTAAACGGTACTTTTCCCCATTCTTCAAAACCATGGCCATCACCGCCATCACGCATTCAAAGCTTGCCGCATATACTCAGTGGCGGCGAGTATATTGGACAACTGGTCCCGGTGCTAATCAAGATTACGAACCTTATGAACGTGGTGGAAAAACCGTTCACTCAAAAGCCAAGCACGAAGAACCTAAAAACGCGTCTTTACGTAGGGAGGATGCCTATCTACGGGGTGTTTTTAAACATGCGGTGGGCAAGGGTTTGCTAAAGCCAAGTGATGTTCCAACACAAGACATCCCAAAGCCCAAGTCAAATAAACAGCCCGCATTTACAAAAGAACAGTACGCAACATTGTATGAATGCAGCTTGCAGCGATTAGCAGATGCACAAGGGCGACCAGAAATTCTCTATGCACGTGGCATGCTTCACCACTTCATTACATTGGCGGTAGAAACAGGAATGCGTCCGATAGAGCTGTTGAACCTGAATTGGAAACATATTGAGGGCATGGATGCTGCCAGATCGCAAAAACCCGAGGATCGTAAGATCATAATCCTGGCCTATGGCAAAGCTATTGAGGCTAGCCGGATTGTTCCGAAGGGTACTGCTTATTCAACCTTGGATAACATTCGAAAAACATACATCTGGCGATTTAAAACTGAACCAACTTCCGAAACACCTGTATTTTGCAACATCCAAGGTGGGCGCATGACCACGTTCAACAAATCATTGAATGCCCTGCTTGATGCTTGCAACTTACGGACTGATAGCAATGGTAAGAAGTTTTCCAGTTACTCCTTCCGACATTCATACGCGACTTGGGCGCTACAGGACCCTAATGTGGATTACATGAAGCTTTCCACCAACATGCGCACATCTGTTGGCATGCTTGAGAAACACTATTCAAAAGTCATTGCAGAGGACCATGCTGCAATATTTAGGGGCGATCACGAGTGGTAAGAATGGCTTGAACTCTATAAGTTTTAGCCTTCATCCTCCATCAATACATTGCCCAACTTCAACAGTAGGCTCAGTTGTCGATCATCCATATCGGAGATCATCGAGTTTACCTGCATTAGCAATCGCTGTCGGGCATCGCTGATGTCAGCATCATCCACATCGAAGAACTCCCGCATGGGCAACCCCAGCACATTGGCGATATCAGCCAGCGTCGAAAAATTGGGCGCAGTTTTTCCGCGTTCGAGGTTGGAAATCGTCTCGAACGCCTTGTCGATGGCTTCCGCCAACTGCGGTTGGGTTAGACCCTTTTGGGTTCTTGCAGCTTTCACGCGCAACCCGATGTTTCGTTTCAGTTGATTACTCATACATCGGCTTATAAAGGCGAGTAAAGCTCTTGCCCATGAAGTGAGAATTCGCTAATAAGTACAAATAACGAATTTAAAAGCCGATATTCTGTGTAAAGCATGATGTTTTACGTCAATTAGGCTCACCCTTTTGTTGGAGCTACTTATGAAACTCATCGCTTTGGTTGCCCTGTTTGGTTTGTTTGGTGTCGCATTGATGGCTGATACCGCCGAAAAAACTTCCCCGTGTGTGGATGTCGTAGAAGAAGCCAAAAGCCCTGATCCTGCGGTTAGCCCAGATGGATTTGGTCAAGCCGTTGGTGAACGTGGTGAAACCAATGGGGATACCGAAGAAGGTGACCCATATACGGGTGATCCCGCTTATGGGGATTGTGACGGACGCTAAGACTTTGCTTTGTGCCGTTGACGAACATCCCTGTGACACCAGCTGCATATTGCATTAACTGAAGGCTTCAAACTGACGTACAGCTTGGAGCCTTCTTTTTTGATTTTCCAACTTGGTTGAGTGAGCTTAAGCTGATCAGTGAACCACGCGCAGCATTGGTTTTTTAGGATCAAGCTGGAAATACCGCTTCCAAAGTGGTGTTTTAGTATACACGCGATCAACCAATTTACGTCCGTTATCTATATGTTCCTCCAGCATTCCGCACCACATCAGCGGCTTGATCACACCATAATAAAGGGCACTAGTGCGCGGATCGAATTCATTGGGTTCGTCTTCTTTCCCATAAAGGACTTCGGTAATATTTTGACCTGTTGTTCCATGTTGTGCTTCGACATCCAAAACATTCAACCAAATATTCCAATTGCCCACGAGGTTTCTCCCATAGCGCATTTCTGCATAATGGGGGTCATCAAATAGCAGTGCATGGGCCGCAGCATCAAACCGTCGAAAACGATCTTCAAACACGGATTTGCCAAGTTTGGTCAGAACAAGCTTACCCTTGTAATGGCGCACCACTTTCATTCTTAGCAACAGGTAGTGGAGTTCCCAAAAGGGTTCGAAATGATATTCATCTGCAGCTTTGATTGGCATGTAGCCGTTGTAGATTTCTTGTTCGGTCCAATCGGGCCACTGGATTTTCAAAATCGCTTCGGCAATCAAATCACGACGAAAAGCCATCGTTTTTGTCATTTGTATGCCTTTGGGGTTCTCCACAAACTTTGCTGCAAGAAAATCCAATGCACGAACCAATGGTGAGCCTTCCAGCAAAGGATCATCACTTGGGACTGCAAGAGTATCGTACATGCGGTTTAACCGAGGAATTCTTCGATTGGTTCGTTTTCAAAGTCTGCAAGTGCTGCACCAAGTGCATCTTGGTCCGTTTTGAACCGTTCCTCTGGAATAAATGATGTTCCCTTGGGGTTGGTGATTTCCAAAATCCAGTCTGGTTCATCCACGCCACGGTAGATGCTGATCTCAAACGGATGGCCTTCAACCAGAAGTTTTTGGCAAAGTGGACTGTCCACAATGGGATAATCGTCATCATCTGCAAACATATCGGGGTTTAGACCGCGTTCTCTGAGATGGACAACTGCGGCATCATAAGCAGCCTTGTCAGCGATAAACACGTTCGGCCATTCAACAGATTTTCCGTCAATTTGCATTTCAAGATGCCATGCAAAAGTCCCATTTTCACGGAATATCTCAATATCGATATCTTGCCCATCAATGATCAAAGATTTGCTATAATCACTGTATTCGAAATCAGTTGAAAGCATGGTGCACCCGTTGGTTTTGTGGCCCCATTTTCACTGGATAGCATTTTGGTGTCAACGGTTACATCAAGGTCACTCAACACGCTTTACTTGACTCGTTACCGTTTCGACGACACAACCAATATCCAACTGCACGGAAACCTGTTCAACTATTCCTTCAAGTTCTTCATATGCGTGGTTTAGGTTCATCGCATATGGCTTCCCAAAATGCGGATTGCCCAAGAACGTGGCCAATATCGTCTTTGTGACGTTCAACAGCGTTTGCAGCGCTGCACGTGATGGTTTGCGATTGCGGGTGACCATGCTGGAGTAATAGCTGGGTGCTTGTCCCAATATGCGGCGTGAAAACGCACGTTGAGAGATTACCAGATTGTTGCGTCGGTAACAGTGGAAGGCGTCTTGTAGCAGTTGGGTTTGGTTGATTTCGTTGTATCGCATTTTGTGGCTCCGTTATGGTTCAAACGCAGCTGCTGATGCGCTGCACATGTATTTATGTGGTTTGGTCCATCCATCAGAAACCTGTCCTGCCTGAGCTTTTAATTGGTGCCTGCTCAAGGACTACTTGGATAAATAGTTTTGTTGCACATTGTGCGGCACACATAGAGGGATTTGGATTTTAAACGGGGGCGGGACAAAGACCGTCACTATGAGACACCCTTAGTCGATTGGAACGTAGCTGCGTTGGGCCCTGTAGCGAGGATATCCCAGCAATTGGACTGCCAAGCATGTGATGTGCAAAAGGGTCACCGTCATTGGGGTTCGTGCAGGATTTTTATGACGAGAAATCTGATCATGGGTGAGTTGGAAATTGCTTGGCCCATGATGCTTGCTGATGTCGTTCCATATGCATGGGCAAGCAGCTGGATCAAATAGCGATCCTAACCGTATATGGATGACGGGAATGAGGGCGGAGTACGGGATACCGTCGCCCAAGCAGAAGTGCACATTCCTTATGGAAAAAGCGATACACTCGACTGAATATCAATTTGTCATCTCCCTCCTGCATTGATTGTCGTTGATCAATGGGGGGGAGAAAAAGCTCTCATCTGACTGAGTATCGTGCTTCGCTTTCAGCTGCGCCTAAGTCGCCAGTTAGATAACCGCTGAAATCACTGGTTAGGGATTAACCGAACTGGATTGATGTCGAAGACGTTAAATCGAAGTGAAGCGCCAGAAGAGCAAGGCGATGATAGGCAGTGAACAGAAGATTTTGCAGGTATGTGCGCTAGCAGATACCAATGTGGTGCTGTTCAAAGGAACTGGCATTGCTCTTGTTGGCGTTCTCCGTTTTGCGTGGATCGCGCATTTATATCAGCACCAGTGACTTATCACATATTACACAGAACATGATAAGTGGGCCTATCCCATTGAATTCCTTGGCAATCATAAAGTGGTCGCAGCACTTGCTGAAAGGACTTATCACTAAAAGCAATCAAGGCGTTGTTTTTATTATATTTTGGAGGACTTCATGAAGCAGGCACGGGTTCTAACACAGGCAGAGATCAAGCGGGTTCTCATCTACTGCAACGGCACCAAGTACGCGCAGCGCAATAGGTTGGCGGTACTGCTTTCCCATTATGCGGGTCTGCGTGTTGGTGAAATCGCATCCTTAACATGGGAGCAGTTGCTGGATGCGAACGGCGACATCCGAAGTCAGTTCTATCTGGCTGCTGCTGATACCAAATCCAACGAAGCACGGCTCGTGCATATAAATGCAAAGTTAATGGCGGAACTGGTGGCGGCAACCAAGTTGACCAAAACAGCCTGTGGTCCAATAATCCGATCACAACGAGGTGGGCACTTTTCAGCAAATTCATTGGCGCAAGTGTTTGCGCGGATTTATGCAGGTGTGGGCTTCAAAGATGCGTCCTCACATTCTGGTCGCCGTTGGTTCATTACGGAACTGGCGAAGAAAGGTGTGACCAGTAAAACCATCATGGAACTGGCAGGTCATAAGCAGTTGAGCACCACGCAACGCTATATCGAAGTCACAGACCAGATGAAGGCAGAAGCCGTTCAGCTGCTGTAGCCGAACCTCGAAGGGTCCGTTCCCAAGTGCTTCCGTCACCAATCCCTTTGCCAACACAGTGTTTGCTAACATTGGGTTGCGACATACAAGTTCGACCAGTGTTCCGTCTTCATCAGTTTCTTATGGTTCTGCATTGAAGTTAAATTCGGCTGTGGTACATATACTGGTGCACGAGGTTCAGCCATAGGGAGAGATAAACATGAAAGTGAAGATCAAAGATTTCAATGTCGAAATGGGTGTAAAAACAAACGGCGTCGAGTTTGAGGTTCGAGACCCCGATGGAAACCTCCGCGGTGATTGCTATGTGACTAAGACGGGCTTGATATGGTGCCAAGGGAAAACAACCCGAAAGCATGGTGTCAAGATGTCTTGGGATGAGTTCATCTCACAGATGCAAGATCAGGGTTCCTGAACAACACAGTACCAAAACTTGGTTATTCCAATGGCCTTGTTAATGCGTGGATCGATACTAATGAAGAAAACGACCAAGTTGGAAAATCGAAAATTCCCCAACTTGGTTGATGACAAAAGTGGCAAGCTATGCGGGATGATCGCCGCTATTTTGCCAACGCGTCAACGTTGGAATTTAGCTTGGTACTCCTAAACACGTGGATCAATGGCCAACATTCTCTGTAGATGAAGCGAAGCATGTATTGGAAAATCTGCTTCACAAAATCCACGCAATGTACGCGCACCGTAATCTGAGCCTAACGTTTTGAGGCGTTCTTGGATGAGTCTATCATTCACTTCCGGAATGGCTGATGTGTTTGGCATGTCCTTGTTCAAATATATTATTGTCTGCGAAGAATCTGGCTCAGACCATTTTTGGATTTCACAAACCAATAGGTCGGCGCCGTTCTGAAACAGCTTGTTTGCTCTTTGAACTGGATCAAATATGCCGACGGCGACAATCGCCGCAGAATGCATGATATATGACACGTTTTGAAGCTCAAACTCTGCTCCAACGTACATGGGCATTTCAACAGCACAAACATCTCCAAAGACGGGCACGTTTATAAGTGCTTGTCCGCAGTTGCATTGTGAAAGAATTACATCAGCTGCTGCGTCTAATGGGGCCGTTGGCTGTGACGATATCAAGAGAAAACGATGTTTATATGGGATATTTGTCATTGTGATTTTCCTTTCAATTGACAAAGGTTCTTTGTCTGCCGCCAAGAATTTGGCAGCAGCATTTATGTGATTTAACGAAATTGTGTGGTGCTAGATGGCCAGTTGATCGATGGCAAAAATGCGGGTTCGCATATCATTTCCAGCTGCTGCCAATACATTGAGTACTTTCGCATCATGTATCGATTTGCCACGACTTTTCAGAAATGCTTGTGCCGCAGGTAGCAAACAACTTGACGGTGGGCATTGAACGTCCAGCACCAGCAATCTGCTGCGCATGGCTGCACTGATTGCTGACAGTTTATTGGTGGTCAAAACCAACCCACAATGATGGGAGTGAACATTCCAAAACGCTTGCAAGCTGTTCAAAGTTGACAACGGTATCTGATCAAATTCGTTGATGACGATAAACGGGACCGCAACACTTCCAAGCAATGCGTTCAAAGTGTTTTCGATCTCAGTAAAACTCGTCAACAACTTGCCCTCAAACACATAAGGCACTTGGAAAAGTGGGTTTGCGTGTTGATTGCGCTGTTCCGCCAACACTTTGGCAGCTGCTGATTTTCCTGTACCGGGTGGACCGACTAAGACGACACCACTGTCAAGTTTTCCTGTGGCAATATTTGTGAATTGGCTGGCAACCAACTGATCTGCAAAATGCAGATCAGCCGATGTTTGAGGGCGACAAAATTCTTCAAAGTTCATTTTCATCGGCTCCTTGTGTGTCAGAATTTGCGTCATGCACAGCATCTTGGACAGCATGCTGCGTCTGTTTCACATCATCGAAAATTTTCTGGGAATTTTGTTCTGCGGAATACAAACGTCCTGCTTCACTAAGCACAGTATTGACGACGCTTTTCTTGTTGCAGCCGAAGACAACTTCAAAGGTGCCGCCAGAAGCAGGACGAACCAAGGCAACAGCGAACTCATTTTCGGCTTCTGGATGTGGCTCCAAATCTTGATGGCGCTTATCAATGGCAAACAAAGCATCGATGCTGCTACAGAATTCGGCACCCTGCTCCGCTAATTTGGCGGCGCTTGGCGTAGCTGCACCGTTGCTTTTACGGATGTTTTCGATCCCATTTTGGGATGTGATCCAGTTTTTAAGCTTCGTGGGTTCAATGTTTTGTCGATCCGCTTCATTGAAAACGGAAGCGAAGGCAAAGACGCGGCTTCCACAGTCCCCAAAAATAAGTCTCGCGATTTTTACTGCCAATGATGTTTTGCTATTATATGAGATTTCGAGCGCATCAAGCTGTTGGTTCAGTGCCTTAATTAGTGGGCGGGTTCCCTTGACTTGCATGAAAAGATGGAAGGCTTTCGCAAGCAAATCGTAAAGCGCATCATTGCTTTTCTTATAAAGTGTCTTCTCCCAAGTTTCGCGCTCGTTGATAAGAAGAGCTGTTGTGGAGGCCACTTGGCCACTGCTGACGATATTTTCCATTTCTAGTTCCTTCTTCGGCATTGCCGATGTTGAGTTTGAGTGCGGCGGTGGTGCCGCACCTCATGTCGTTGCTGACAAGGAGAAACTAGCTGCTGGGTATGTTAAGTAATACTAAGCCTCAAGGTTAATTTTTTTGGCTTATCATTTTGATTGTAATCATGCATAACTTAATGATGAAAAGTGCAGAGTTCCGAAAATTTGAAGGCTTAAACAAGAAAATCCTCCTGTTTTTCCGCTTCCTACAGGTCAGCCCAACGTACCGAATGGCCTACGAACACGTTTACCAAGATGCTGCTTTGCCAGACTGCCATGACTATGTCCGTTTGCTTAAATCCGCTGAGCGGTTTGGCGATGTTTGGGGCTTGAGCTTCGAACAGTGGTGGTTCCAACATGGCCAGTACTGGCTAGATTTCATCAATCATATCCAGCCCAAAGTGGCTGCGCGATACTACGGTTTGTCTCTGCCATCGGCAGAGGAGATGGATGAACATCACTGGCGCACATTGGGTTCCTTTAATGAGCAGCTTCAAAGCTACCAACACGATGAATTTCTACCAAATGGTAGCCCTGACACGGTAATTATGGCCATTCCAGTCAACGGTGATGCTGAAGTGATCGAAGAACACATGGTCGAACTCCTCCGTAACGAACTGCAAAAACTGCCTGAAACCATCCGCCGTAGGTCAAGGATCAAGTTTCAAAAAAACAAGGTACGCACGCTCTCGCTGGAAAAGTTTCTTTACGCTGTCTACACCCGTGCATTGTACTTTGACGATCTCAAGCTGCATCAGTTGGGGGCGAGAATTGACAAGGAATATCCTCAAACCAAGCGCAAAGACGAAAGTGACAGTGATGAACCACCTGAGCGGATCAATGGAATAAAGGCTAGTGAATTGTTGCGCAAAGCGTTGTTCGTCTCCGAATGGGCCGCATTGAGCGAATTCCCAGTTGCGACCAAGCACGACAGGGTCAGGAATGAAAAAGCTAAGATGGTGGCGGATGACGCAACAGGAAAACCTCGGCTTCAACTAATAGAAGGGCCCTATGACTTGTCCTTCGATTGGCGATTTATCAAGGACCAAATAAGAGCGGGAAATATCGAGCCTCAACTGTAGAATAGCCCACGAACCATGACTTCGGCGTCTTATTGATTCTTTGCATGTTACCTTGCACCACAGTGTTTGCGAACATTGGGGTTCAAGGTGCTATCGGCACCACAGTTCCAGTTCAGTTGTTTTGGTTCATCACAGTGCCACATGTGCACTCGCTCTTTGGTTGACATGGCATTATTCGAACCTTGCATGCATCAATTGGAGATCATGCAATGACACATCTTTCTAAGCTTTCCCTATCATCGGCATCCCGCAGGCAACCAGTATCGCCAGTTGCACGGAAACGGCTCAACTTAATTCGTAAACTGGACCTGCAAATTCTTGCAGCAGAAGCAGAACTCAAAGACGAAGAATTCCTCGAAGATGTCCGAAAATGGGTGCGTGGGGAGGATGGCGAACGTGAACAAGTTACCCAAAAACGCGCTGTGCGCAAATGGTGGTGGCAACATCACACAGGTGCATGGATGATCACTTTGCGGGATGGGTCCAAGGAATTGCCTTTGCTGGAGGACAAGAATTCTGCGGAGGTTGGTGAGATTTCCAACTTGGTTGATACCCTGCAACAGCTGCGTTCAGCTGTAATCGCTGGTGAACTTGACGATCAACTTACGCAGATGATCAAGGTTAAGCCCAAGAAGACCACAGGCAAACCAACTAAGGTCTAACTCCAATGAAAATCGAACTTTCTATCGATGGCGACCCAAGTGAATTTGAACAAATGTTGCGGATGCTACTGCTGAAGCAGATCACCGACAGTGATATCACCAAGGCCAAGCAACGTGAGGAGCATTGGAAAAAGATCGAAGGCAATACGCGGGTTTCCCAGCTGTTTGTTGAAGCACATGAACGCAGCAAAAGAAAAGAGTTAGCTGGCTAAGTGAGCGTTTCTCAGTAAAGTTGACCTGTATGGGCTGCGTTCATCGAGTGCAGCCCATATTTTTCAATAGCTGACTAGGGGTGATTGCGCCGTGAAAAAATACATATCTCAAAGGCATTCTTCAAAATACATGACAGTCGATGGCGATCCACGTGAACGCGCAAAAGCAGCTTTTGAGCATGATTTTAATACCGTCGAACTTGACCAAAGCACCATGTCTCGCATCGATTTCTATGGTGATGCTTGGTATGAAGCTGTCCGAACCACGGATAGGCTAGAAGGCTTACGGAAAACGGTCACCGTTCGGGGTTGGTACATCTCAACTCTACCAAACTTTGAAGATCGCGGTAATCGCCCTGATTTTGTGTTCGAAATTAACGGGCAAAGCATGAACGAAGATAATCACAGTCGCCCATGGCATTGGCAGTTTTGGGTCAACAAAGAAACGCTCAACCAACACACCAAGCTCAACAGTGCCGTGGTGAGTGCGAGAATGCGCAGTTAACTGAGTCACTTAGCGGTTCACAAAACCTCTGAATTCTGGCTAAATGCTCGGAAAATTAATCTATTCAGGCATTGGTGCAACACATGGCAATCACACTCGAACAACTGGAAAGCCATCTTTGGGGCGCAGCCAATATCTTGCGCGGTTCCATCGATGCAGGTGACTATAAACACTACATTTTTGGCCTACTGTTCTTCAAACGCCTGTCCGATGTTTGGGACGAAGAATACGAAGAACGGCTTGAAACCTATGGCAATGCAGAATTAGCTGCTGATCCTGATGAACACCGTTTTGATCTGCCAAAGGATCACCACTGGGCTGACATTCGCAAACACACGACCAACATTGGCGAACACCTCAACAATGCGTTTCATGCCATTGAGGACGCGAACGAACGTTTGCGTGGCGTGTTTCAGGATGTAGATTTCAACAACAAACAGCGGTTCACCGATGCAATGTTGGAGCAGCTGCTACAGCACTTTGAAACCCATCGTCTGCGCAAGGTGGATGTTGATGGCGACATGCTTGGCAATGCCTATGAGTATCTCATCAAGCAGTTTGCCGATGACAGCGGCAAAAAGGGAGGTGAATTTTATACACCCAAAGAGGTGGTGGAACTGATGGTTGCCTGTCTTCAAATCGAAGAAGGCATGAGCGTCTATGATCCAACCTGCGGCAGTGGTGGCATGTTGCTTGAGGCCCATAAATCCGTTGAAAAATCTGGCAAGGATGCACGAACACTGAACCTGTTTGGGCAAGAGAAGAACCTAAACACTTGGGCCATCTGTCAGATGAACCTGTTTCTGCATGATATCGATGATGCAGATATCCAACGCGGTGACACCTTGCGCGATCCCAAACACTTGGTTGGTGACGCTGCAAAAGCGGTGCGCACCTTTGATCGTGTTATCGCCAATCCACCGTTTTCGTTAAAGGAATGGGGGCATTCTATTTGGTCCACTGGCGATCCGTTTGCGCGTGACACCTATGGATGTCCGCCGAAATCTTACGGTGATCTGGCCTTTGTCCAACACATGCTATCGAGCCTTAAAGAAAAAGGTAAAATGGCTGTGGTTGTTCCACATGGTGTTTTGTTCCGTGCAGGCAAAGAAGGCGAAATTCGCAAGGCTCTGCTGGAAAATGACATCGTCGATGCCGTCATTGGGCTAGCATCTAACTTATTTTATGGCGCTGGCATTCCTGCTGCGATCCTCGTGTTGTCCAAATCCAAGCCTGCCCACAAAAAGGGCAAGGTGCTGATAATCAATGGCGCAGAGCAGTTTGAAGAAGGCCGTGCACAAAACTTCCTGCGTGAACCCCATATTAAAGCCCTTACCGATGCCTATCTAAATTGGGCGGATGTGGATCGTTTGGCAAAGGTGGTTGCGGTGTCAGATGTTGCTAACAATGACCACAACTTGAACATTACGCGCTATCTGAGTTTAGGAGCGGAAGCCGAAGTCATCGAAGTGCCTGTGGAGTTGGAAAAGCTGACCACGCTGCAACAGGAACGGGATAAAGCGGAAGCCAAAATGGCTGGGTTCTTAAAGGAGCTTGGCTATGTTGGATGAGGTGCCGAATGGGTGGGTGAACGGGCTTCTTAATAGCTGTGTTGCAAAGGTCTTTGGTGGAGGCACGCCAAGTAGAAAAAATGCTGATTTCTGGAACGGTGAGATATTTTGGGCGAGCGTCAAAGATTTCACCAAGTTCCATCCAACACAGACACAAGAAACCATAACCGATGCGGGCCTAACCCATTCAAGCGCGAAAGTTGTAAAAGCTGGAACGTTAATCGTTGCAACTCGAATGGCCGTCGGTTCTGCAAGAGTTTTCGAAGTAGATGTTGCAATTAATCAAGACCTCAAAGCGATTGAGGTTAGCAAAAATTGTGATCGAGACTTTCTAAATTTTTGGCTGGAATGCAATCGACCATTGGTCGAAGCACAAGCGACAGGTACTACTGTCAAAGGAATTTCCCAAAGCGCATTGCTTGGGCTCCCTTTACTTGTTCCCCCACTCGATGAACAGCAACGCATTGCGGAAATCCTTACTTCTGTTGATGAAACCATCCGCGTAACGGAAGCGGTGATTGCCCAAACAGAACGGGTCAAACTGGGTGTGATGGAGAATTTACTGACAGGTGGATTGGGCAGCGATGCCATCGCCAACGGTGAAGTGCCGGATGGGTGGGAGTTGTGTTTGCTCGGCAATCTTTCGTCAAAGAAAGGGATGCAAACTGGGCCATTTGGGAGCCAGCTAAAAGCCAGCGAATATGTTGAACACGGCCCTATTTCGGTTGTGATGCCAAAGGAGATCATTGGCGGAACAATCCAATTTGATCGATGTTCTAAAATTGATGAGATCAAAGCCGAACAGTTAACAAAGCACTTTTTGAAGACAGGTGATCTGTTGTTCGCAAGGCGTGGCGATCTTTCGAAAATCTCAATGTTTGATGGTCAAGAAGAGCAGGCGATATGTGGCACAGGTTGCCTTCGTTGCCGTCCAAACTTGGAACAGGTTGATCCGCAGTTTCTAGCTAAGATACTGACAATGCCGAGCAGTATTGAATGGCTAGAAACGAATGCAGTAGGACAAACAATGCTCAACTTGAATACTAATATTATTTCCGATTTACCTTTGATCATTCCGCCTAAGGTGGAGCAGCAGCGTGTTGTGAATGCGCTTGATAGTATTGATGAAGATATCAGCGTCAAACGTGCCCTCCTGTCCCAAACCAAACGCCTCAAACAAGGTCTAATGTCTGATCTTCTCACTGGCAGAAAGCGGGTGACGTGATGAAGGGCAAGGGTGCGGAATGGAAACTGGCGGAAAAACCAACGCTGCAATACCTGCAAACGCTGGGGTATGGTTTTGTTGAACCTGCGGAACATGAACACTTGCGGGCCTCGCCCAATCTAACTTTGTTCAAACCGCACTTGGTTGATGCGTTGCAACGGCTCAACGGAATTTCGCAATCGGATGCCGAAGCTGCTTTTGCTGAGTTGCAAAGCAAAGATGACAACGAAGAGTGGTTTTCTATTTTGCGCGGTGCCTTTGCCCGTACCGTTGAAGGACAACGCACACAGCAAACCTTGCGCGTCATTGATTTCAAAGACCCCAGTAAAAACCGATACCAAGTTACCCATCAGCTTTACGTGAAGGCGGAGAAATCTCGCATTCCAGACGTGGTTGTCTATGTGAACGGTATCCCGTTGGTGGTGATTGAGGCGAAATCACCCCTGTCTGGCAAAGACAAAAACGGCGAAGCGTTCGATCAGATCAAACAATATGAGCGTGATATCCCGCGTTTGTTTGCCACCAATGCGTTCAACATTGTCACCGATGGTGTTTCCATTCTTTACGGAGCTACAGGTGCACCATCGAAGTTTTATGGCTATTGGCGTGATGAATGGCCCCGTTCCGAACCTTTTGCCAATGAGTTGGAAAAGGGACTGTGGTGCCTGCTGGAACCCAGCCGATTGTTGGATTTCATTGCCCACTTCATCGTTTTTGAGACCGATGCAGAAAGCGGGAAAACCATCAAAAAGATGTGCCGCTATCAGCAATACCGTGCTGTGAACAAAATGGTGGACCGTGTTGTTGATGGCGAACACAACAAAGGTTTGGTGTGGCACACACAAGGAAGCGGTAAGTCACTGACAATGGTGTTTGCTGCGTTGAAGCTGAAAAACCATCTCACCGTTGATAACCCACGTTTGGCCAATCCGAACCTAATGGTTTTGACGGATCGTATTGATTTGGACGATCAAATCTCAGCCACGTTCCAAGCCTGTGGTTTGGCAAATCCAACCCGTGTCAGCAGCATTCAAAAGCTACGCGCGGAACTGGATGCAGGTGTGGATGGCAAGACCCTGCTAAGCACGATCTACAAGTTTGAAGGATCAAAGAAGCCACTGGCCAATTCTGGCAACTGGATTGTGATGGTGGATGAATGTCACCGCACACAGGAAAAGGACTTGGGTGCCTATCTTCGGGCAACCTTGCCTGATGCCGTGTTCTTTGGGTTCACTGGTACGCCTGTCAAAAAGACGGACCGTGATACCTACAGCAATTTCAGCGTCGGTGATGAACGTTATTTGGACAAATATGGCATCGATGACGCTGTGCGTGATGGTGCAACTGTTCCCATCTACTACACGGGACGCAAAACAGACTGGCATATCGATGAAACCAAGTTGGACATGATGTTTGACACTTGGTTTAGCCACTTGAACGAGGAGGAACTGGCGAAGGTCAAAAAGCGCGGTGTCCAAGTTGCAGATTTGGTGAAGCATCCGCAGCGCATCGAATTGATCGCCTTTGATCTATGGAACCACTTCCGTGCATACGCCAATCCTGATGGTTTCAAAGCACAGATTGTTGCCTATGACAGAGAAAGTATCATCCTTTACAAACGCGCTTTGGACGCAGAAATCACCAAGTTCCTTCGCAAGCAAGGCATGGATGCAGATGAAGCAAAGGCAGAAGCTGATGCTATGACAGCTTGCGTATTCTCAAAATCACAGGAAGACGATAAGCCAACTGAAGACATCTATGACGCAGGTGTCCGCAAAGACCTGCAACGTTGGTATTTGGACAGGGATGCGGAGAAAGAGGTCAAACGGGCTTTTTCCAAACGTGGTGAAAACCCGCAGTTCTTGATTGTCTGTGACAAGCTACTCACTGGTTTTGACGCTCCAGCGGAAAGTGTCATGTACTTGGACAAACCGCTGAAGGAACACTCACTTCTGCAAGCCATTGCGCGTACAAATCGTGTTTCGGATGCAAAGAAGAAATGTGGTTTGATCGTTGACTACATCGGTATCAGTAAAAAACTGGACGAAGCCCTTAGCAGCTATCGCAACGAAGATGTTGATAATGCACTCACTGACTTAGATGACCTGCGTAACGAATTGAAAGCCGCACATGCTGCGGTTTTGAAAGCTATCAAAGACGTAAAGCGCAATGGGCGTGATCTTAAAGCAGAATATGATGCACTGGTTCAGCTGCTGGACACCGAAGACCAATGGATCGGTTTTCAAAATATCGCAAAAGCGTTCATTTCGCTTTATGAGGCGCTTTCACCTGATCCATCCGTTTTGGACATGTCCTATGATATGAAATGGACAGCTGGTTTCCTTGTCTATGGTCGTCAAGTTTTTGAGAAGAAGGAAGCTCTTGGTCAGACTGACTATAGCGAAAAAATACGCGAAATGCTTGAGGATCATCTTCAAGCAACGGGTATCACCACTGTCGTAAAACTGCGGAGTATCGTTGACGACGAGTTTTGGGATGATTTCGAGCAAGAGGGCAAATCTGACGAAGAACTTGCCACTGCTGCGATCCGTAAAACAACAGAATTGCGGAAAACAACAGAAGCCAAGCTGGCGGAGAACTACCATCAATACGCGAAGTTCAGTGACCGTTTGCGGGAGTTAATCCAAAAGATGGATGATGCTCAGTTAAGCTGGTCAGAAAAACTCAATGCCGCCGAACAATACGCCAAAGACTTGGAGGCAGAAGCCACAGCGCATGAGGGTAGTGGATTAAGCGAGGGTGCCTATGCTGTGCAAAAAGCGCTGGAAGCTCTGAGTGACGCTAAATTTACGTCTGAGACATGTTCTGATTTAGCTCGTGTGATCGAAGTCCTCTATACGGACACAGCAACCGCACCCGTCGGATGGCAAACCAAAGAAGAAGTGCGCAAGCAGCTGCGCCAGTTGGTTCGCAAAACGGCACATGCTGCTGGGTTTCCTAATCTCACCGAAATGCCCAACCAAGTCGAAGATGTCGCCATCAAATTCTTCACTGGGGGCAATGATGGGTGAGTTCCAGTTAGGGCAAACGTCAGTACCGTACAGCTTGCACCACAGTGAGACTGCAACACGGGTCCATCTGAAAATGACGCTGGATGGCATGGCTGTCACAGCTCCAGCGGGGTTGGAGCCAACCAAGTTGGAAAAAGCCCTTCATTCCAAACGCAAGTGGATCATCTCCAACCACCAAGATTTTCAGCGAAAACTGGCGGAAACGCACAAAGTGGTCAGGTTTCGCACTGGCGCAAAAATTCCTTACTGGGGTCGTTTGGCCAAGCTTTCAGTGTCCCAACATGACAAGTCCTATGTTTCGGTTCGATATTCTGGCGGGTTCGACATTGCCTGCCCCTTAGAAGCTGATGATCAAATGGTTGAACGTGCGTTGCATCGTTGGCTTATTGATCGCCTGAAATCCGAAGCCAAAGCCATCGGAAACCGCCATTCAAAGGCGTTGGGCAAAGGCCCACTAAAACTGCGTGTTCAAGAACTGCAAACCATGTGGGGCAGTTGTGGTGCCAATGGAACGGTTAGCTTGGACTGGCACCTGATATTCGCACCAAAGAAGGTCATGCAATACGCAATAGCACATGAGGTTAGCCACCTCATTGAACGGAACCACACTAAGGCATTTTGGGACGTGGTGCGCGGTTTGCATGGCGATTTTGAGAATGCCAAAGCTTGGCTAGATGAGAACGAACACATGCTGGGATATCGGATGGTGCCCCTTAAATGAGCGTGAGAAATTTACAAATTTCAACCAAAACGCTGGACTTATCGGGCGAAGATATGAACCTGTTATTGGCTGATAGCTATTTTTCTGTGGGGTATGAAGTTTACATTAAAGCACAAAAAGAGCTCTCAACTGGTTCAGTTCAAGAAAAAGTGGCCAATTCTGGAAGCTTGTTTGTTGGAGCGTTCAATCTTGCACACGGCTTTGAACTACTTCTAAAGACCTTGCTTCAGTCATTGCATCTCATGGACAAGGGAAAGCAACACAAATTTCAATCTGGTCTTCGCGCATTAATCGAAATGGAGCCGGTCATCGCACACAATATCGATATGCTAGGGGCAACCAGTGAGGAGGTTTTTGATGCACTATCTTCATTGGAAGAATGCTATCATAAAGGCAGATATTTTGGTGTAGGCAATAAAAAGACACGGAATACATCCTTCCCATCTCCCAAATCCATTGCGATAATTGTTATCGCTCTGGCGGTTGCTTTCCCTAAGCCCATTATGAACCTGAGTTATCTTGCCTCCATTGCTAAGATGGGTAGCAAAGAGTGAGAAACGTTTTCGATCACTACTCCCAAGCCGAAAACCAACTGACCCATGCGTTGTTCAGCGCCTTAGAGAATGACCAAACACTCCTGCGATCATTCGTCAAAGATATTTGCTGCGTGACCGCGCCGAAAACCTCCAATCTACGGTTGTCGGTGCAAAAATACCCGTTTGCTAGGCTGTATGACGACACTGAAGTTGTTTCTCGTAACATTCCAGATGCATGGATTTTTGACGATGAAGGTTTTGCACTGGTGTTTGAGGCGAAAATCACCGCCAACCTGACAACAACGCAACTGCGTGGGCATCAACGTGTGGCCAATCAATTAGGGTTCGAAGATGCGTACTACTTTACTGTAGTAGGTGAGCAAGATCAGACGAAAACCGATGGTTGGACCGAGCTGCTTTGGTCGGAAATCTACGTTTGGCTACGAAGGCATGCCACAACAGGCACATGGGCAAAACACGCAGCCGAGTATTTCGAAGTATTGGAGGCAAGAATGTTGGAACAGGGTACACTTGGTAACGCTGAGATTACCAAATTCGACGGCTTTTCCAGCTATGAAGATGGATACAGCTACTTGGTTGCAAAAGCGGAACTGCGGAAGGCCATGCGTGAACTTAGAAGCAGGAACGATCTTGCTGAACAGCTTAATATGGACCCAAATGACAACGGTCGTGGCGCTATCACTGGCAAATCCGAACAGAGTGTTTGGGATTATCTCGCAATGACCAGTGGCTTGGATACCCCAAATTTCACAGGCTTCATGCACTTAACTGTTGGGCTAGGCGTAAACGGGGTTGAGGCGATGGTAACTATACCTAATGGGCTAGCATCCAAACCCAAAAAGGCACTTAAGAAACTAGGTTTAGACGGTTTTCGCGCTTTGTGTGCGCAAGTATTGGAAAACCTACAACCAGTACTTTCCGCTGAACCTTCGGCTGTACCCACAATGAGGGGTGTTCAACGACGGTATCCATCACAAAGGTCAGTTCCATTTGTTGACGCCTCGTTAAACTTCGATCTACGGACTGCATTTGCATCAGTTGATGGGCCTAAATATCAACCTCAGTGGTTTGACTCCCTTTATAATGCGTTCTTGCACAAAGGCTCGAACTATCAATTTCAGATTGGTGTCGTGTTTAAGCATGAAGCTTGTGAAGCTATGAAATCCGCCAAGTCATTGGATTTACTTTCAAAAAGCTGGATCGCCTGTAAACCCCTAATTTCAGCGGCAAGATTAGCACAGCCCTAGCACGGCAAAATTAAGTCATTGATTAAAAACAAATTAATCTATCCATTAACTCCCTCCTAAGGGGCGGATTGATATATGCGATTTATGCCCAAGATAAGTTTTTGACTTTAAAATCGCGAAATGCATTTACTAGCGCATAGTTAGTGCAGTACTCACATTCTATTGATTTTACTTGTGAAATGTTAACCGTTTATGTATTGGTAATGACGAGGTCGGGAGTTCAATCCTCCCTCACAGCACCATCTCTCTACAAAACCTGAACTACTACCGATCCGCAACTGATCTGATTTCTCATTTTGTTTTGGTAAATCTATTAAGCTTAAACACAGCCTACGCATTACTTAGAATCATTCCAAAACTTGACACTTCTCTTTCGCAGGCGCATATCTGAACCAACAACGGAGCGCCCTATGTTTATTCAGACTGAATCCACGCCAAACCCCGCGACCCTGAAATTTCTACCGGGTCAGACAGTTTTGCCCTCAGGCACCGCGGACTTTCCATCTGCAGAAGCCGCTGCAAGCTCGCCACTTGCGCAACGTATTTTCACAGTTTCCGGGGTCTCGGGCGTATTTTTCGGTCATGAATTTGTGACTGTCACCAAAGATGACGCCACCGACTGGAACCATATCAAACCAGCAATTCTTGGCGCGATCATGGAACATTTTCAGTCTGGCCAACCAGTTATGGCGGGCGAAGCTGTGGCCTCTACCGGACACGCTGAACATACCGGGGAAGATGCAGAAATCGTGAACCAGATCAAAGACCTTCTGGATACACGGGTACGCCCGGCTGTCGCACAGGACGGTGGTGATATCACATTTCACGGATTTGATCGCGGTGTGGTTTACTTGCATATGCAGGGCGCTTGTGCTGGTTGTCCCTCTGCGTCTCTGACCCTAAAAATGGGCATTGAAAACCTGTTGCGTCACTACATCCCCGAAGTGACTGAAGTACGTCCGGTCGCCGCGTAAATGCTGACCTTGGGGTTTGATACTTCGGCCGCGCATGTCGCGGCCGCTTTGCTGTCCGGCGATGACGTTCTGGCCGTACAGGCTGACCTCATGGCGAAAGGCCAGGCAGAACACCTGATGCCCATGATCGAAGAAATGTTGTCTATTTCAGGGAAATCCTGGCAAGACTTGGATCGTATTGGTGTAGGCATCGGTCCCGGAAACTTCACTGGGATCCGCATCGCAGTTTCTGCCGCCCGGGGTCTGGGCCTATCCTTGAATATTCCTGCGGTTGGCGTGAACGGCTTTGAAGTTGCTGCCTTAGGTGCCCCCGTCCCCTGCCGTGCGCTGGTCAATGCACCACGCGATCAGGTGTATTGCCTTGAAAGTGGACAAGACGCACCTGTGCTCATACCGCGGGCCGATTTGGCCGATAACAACCTGAGTAGCTTTGAGTTCAGTTCGTTACCCCCGACTGAAATAGCCGTTCGGATCGCACGGATTGCATCGGCATCCGACACACAGGAACGCCCGGCACCACTGTACATTCGTGCTGCTGATGCCGCCCCGCCCAAAGATCCGCTCCCACAAATTGTCGGGTGATACATGACCCCGAAGGATCTGGCCCAACTGCACGCACGTTGTTTCGAAACCCCACGCCCCTGGAGCGCGATGGAATTCGCCAATCTCCTGGAGAGCCGAGGCATCATTTTTGCCGGGGATACACGAGGGTTTATCCTTGGCCGCATAGCCGGACCTGAGGCGGAACTTTTAACAATTGCAGTCGCACCAGAGGCCCGCAAAACCGGTATAGGGCGTACTCTTGTCGCGCAGTATCACGATGCCATGCGGGATCAGGGCGCAGAAGAATCATTCCTTGAAGTTGCCGCCAATAACACAGCTGCAATCGCACTTTACCTTGGGTCAGGTTATACTCAAACGGGCAAACGTCCCAAGTATTACACGACACCTGACGGGCAAAAACAGGATGCGCTGGTGTTTTCCCGTCCGCTTTCCCGATAATTACGGAATGCTTTCGCCAATTGGGGGCAAAACTCCAAAAAGCAGTTGACCGCCAGGCCCTGAAACGGCCTTAATTGCGGATGATCTGAAGATCTGCTTAATCAGAACGCTGTTTGCAATTATGACAGACAGCCAGAATAATAAACCGGGAGAGACCTATGACCCTGATGCGGACATTCCTTGGCGCAGCTGCCACCCTTGCAATTTCCACTGCTGCTGCCGTTGCTGACCCTGCCATCATTTTTGACCTTGGCGGCAAATTCGACAAATCCTTCAACGAAGCCGCTTTTAACGGCGCTACACGTTGGGCAGAAGAAACTGGCGGCTCCTTCCTTGAAGTTGAGATCCAGTCCGAAGCGCAGCGTGAACAGGCCCTGCGTCGCTTTGCAGAACGTGGCGCAAACCCAATCGTCATGGCGGGCTTTGGTTTTGCATCCGCACTGGAAACCGTTTCTCAGGAATTCCCGGACACCAAATTCGCAATCATCGACGTAAACTGGCTGTCTGGTGACAACATCCGTCAAATCGCATTTGCGGAACATGAAGGTTCTTACCTGGTTGGTATGCTGGCGGCGATGGCGTCTGAATCCGGCACTGTTGGCTTCATTGGCGGTATGGATATCCCACTGATCTCTAAGTTCGCATGTGGCTACGCCCAGGGCGCAAAAGCTGCCAACCCTGACGCGACTGTTGTGCAGAACATGACCGGCACCACCCCTGCCGCATGGAATGACCCGGTAAAAGGCGGCGAATTGACCCGCGCACAGATTTCTCAGGGCGCTGACGTGATCTTTGCCGCTGCTGGCGGTACCGGTCTTGGTGTTCTGCAGACGGCAGCTGACGAAGGCGTGCTTTCCATTGGTGTTGACAGCAACCAAAACCACCTGCACCCGGGTTCTGTTCTGACATCTATGCTGAAACGCGTTGATAACGCTGTCTATGACGTCTTCACTGCTGGCGAAGAGCTGGAAACAGGCGTGACGCTTGCGATGGGTCTGGACAACGATGGTGTTGGTTTCTCTCTGGATGAATTCAACGAATCTCTGCTGACTGAGGAAATGCGTGCGGCCGTTGCAGAAGCCAGTGCAAAAATCATCGCAGGCGAAGTCGTTGTTCACGACTATATGTCTGATGAATCCTGCCCGGTTAACTAAGGTTAACCCATGCAGAGTTCTGTAAATGAGGAGCGGCAGGCAACTGCCGCTCCAGCCACATCCGCCACCCTGCCCCCCGCGATTGAACTGAAAGGCATTTCCAAAGCCTTCGGTCCGGTGCAGGCGAACAAAGACATCACAATTTCCGTTGCCAAAGGTGCGATCCACGGGATCGTCGGTGAAAATGGCGCGGGGAAATCCACGTTGATGTCGATCCTGTATGGTTTTTATAAAGCCGATGAAGGTGACATCCGGATTGATGGGAAGCTGACCCCTATTCCAGACAGTCAGGCCGCAATCCGCGCGGGCATCGGCATGGTACATCAGCACTTTAAGCTGGTTGAAAATTTTACGGTTTTGGAAAACGTCGTGCTGGGTGCCGAAGACGGCCCGCGCCTGACGCCATCTCTTTCCAAAGCGCGCAAGTCTCTGACACAACTTGCAAAAGAATACGAACTTGACGTTGATCCGGATGCTTTGATTCAGGATCTGTCAGTTGGGCATCAACAGCGTGTTGAGATCCTGAAAGCCCTGTATCGCAAAGCAGAAATTCTGATCCTAGATGAACCCACTGGTGTTCTAACCCCGGCCGAGGCTGATCATCTGTTCCGTATTCTACGCAATCTGAAAAACGAAGGTAAAACCATCCTTCTAATCACACATAAACTGCGTGAGATCATGGATGTGACAGACAGCGTTTCCGTGATGCGCCGTGGCGAAATGAAGGGCACAATCCCAACGTCGACGACATCTCCGGAAGATCTGGCCGAACGTATGGTGGGCCGGAAGGTATTGTTGCAAGTCGACAAAACGCCTGCTGCACCCAAGGATAATATCCTTGAGATTCAAAATCTTGAAGTCGTCGACAGCGCAGGTGTACGCCGCCTGAAGGGGATTGATTTAAACATCCGCGCGGGTGAAATCCTTGGCATTGCAGGCGTTTCTGGCAATGGTCAATCTGAACTGATGGAAGTCTTGGGCGGCTATCGTAATGCCACCGGTTCTGTTAAACTGAATGACCAGGCATTGGACCTGACAGGCAAGCATTCTGACGGACAAAGCCGCCGACACCGGGGGATCGCACATGTGCCGGAAGATCGCCACCGTGAAGGTTTGATTCTGGAATTCTCTGCCTGGGAAAACACAGCGTTCGGCTATCACAATGAACCGGAATATAACGGTAAGATCTTGATGGATAACGCAGCCATCCGCCAAACCTGTGCCGAACACATGGAACAGTTCGACGTGCGTCCGCCACATCCAAGCTTACATGCACGCAACTTTTCCGGCGGCAACCAACAAAAGATTGTTCTGGCGCGTGAGATTTCTCGCAACCCAGATCTGCTGCTGATTGGTCAGCCAACCCGTGGTGTTGATGTGGGCGCGATTGAGTTTATCCACCAACAGATCATTGAACTGCGCGATCAGGGCAAAGCAATCTTATTGGTGTCTGTTGAGTTGGAAGAAATCCTGTCTCTGTCAGATCGGATTGCGGTGATGTTTGACGGTCAGATCATGGGCGAACGCCAGCCTGAAAACACCGACGAAAAAGAACTTGGCCTGCTGATGGCAGGTATGAATACAAATGCAAACGGGGGGGCAGCATAATGCAGAAACTGCCAAAATGGGCGGATATCGTTTTGATCCCGCTAATCAATCTCTTGCTTGCGTTTCTGGTCTCCGGACTTGTGATTTTGGCAATTGGTAAAGATCCGATTGTCGCAATTAACACCATGATCGATGGCGCTTTCGGTAGCACAACCGGCCTTGGATATACGCTGTATTACGCCACGAACTTTATGTTCACGGGGCTTGCTGTTGCTGTCGCGTTTCACGCCCGAATCTTCAATATCGGTGGTGAAGGCCAGGCTTTGCTGGGCGGTCTTGGCGTCGCCCTTGTCTGTCTTGCCATCGACTGGCCACATTGGCTAATCGCCCTACCGGCTGCGGCTATCGGTGGTGCCGTTTTTGGCGCCGCGTGGGCGTTAATTCCTGCGTATTTGCAAGCCAAACGCGGCAGCCACATCGTGATCACTACGATCATGTTCAACTTCATCGCGGCGGCCTTGATCGGCTATCTGCTGGTCGAAGTGCTGAAAGTCCCTGGCAGCATGGACCCAGCTTCGGCCAATTTCCCCGCAGGTGCGCATCTCCCAACCTTTAACGAGATCTTCGCGATCTTTGGTCTGAACATCTTCAAGCATGCGCCAGTGAACGTCAGCTTCTTTGTTGCTCTGATCTGTGCATTTGGCTTCTGGGTTCTGATGTGGCACACGCGCCTGGGCTTTGCTATGCGTGCCTTTGGGCAATCCGAACGCGGTGCAGAATATGCGGGCATTTCCCCTCTGAAGATCACTGTCATCGCGATGCTGATTTCCGGTGGTCTTGCGGGCATGATGGCGATCAATAACGTGATGGGCGAAAGCGAACGCTTGATCCTGAATGCAACAGAAGGCGCAGGCTTCATTGGTATCGCGGTGGCCCTGATGGGCCGCAGTCACCCAATTGGCGTGATCTTGGCATCAATCCTGTTTGGTTTTCTCTATCAAGGCGGTGGCGAACTGTCCCTCTGGGAAGGTATCCCGCGTGAACTGGTGACCGTGATCCAAGGCCTTGTGATCCTGTTTACCGGCGCGCTTGACGGCATGATACGTCGCCCACTCGAAAACCTATTCCTCGTCCTGCGTAAACCCACTAAGAACGGAGCAGCCTGATGGAACTTTTTGACACAATCATCCAGATCTCCGACAGTGCTGTACGTCTGGCGATCCCACTGCTTTTGGCATGCCTCGCAGGTTTGTTTTCTGAACGTGGCGGGATCTTCGACATTGGCCTTGAAGGGAAAATGCTTGCTGCGGCGTTCCTGTCGGCGGCTGTGGCGGCTGCAACCGGAAACGTCTGGCTCGGCCTGTTTTCTGGCATCGGGATTTCTGTTGTTCTGGCCCTAATCCATGGCGTAGCATCGATCACTTTCCGCGGCGACCAACTGATTTCCGGGGTGGCGATCAACTTTCTGGCTGCAGGTCTCACCGTTGTGATCGGTCAGGCATGGTTCGGACTTGGTGGACGTACACCGCCACTAAACGGCAGTGGACGCTTTTCCAACCTTGAATGGCCCGTTGCGGATGTACTGCAAGACGTGCCGTTGATTGGCCCTGTCTATGCCGAGCTGATCTCGGGACACACATTCCTTGTCTATTTGGCCTTACTGATCGTGCCTTTGTCTTGGTATGTACTGTTCCGCACTCGTTTTGGCCTACGCCTGCGGGCCGTGGGTGAAAACCCCGGGGCCGTAGATACAGCCGGAATTTCAGTGGTAAAGCTACGTTATTCTGCCGTGATCATCTGTGGCGTTCTATGCGGTCTTGCCGGTGCGTATCTTTCCACAGGGCTGGCTGCCGGTTTCGTAAAAGACATGTCCGCAGGGCGTGGCTTTATTGCGCTGGCAGCACTGATCTTTGCAAAATGGCGTCCAGTTCAGGCGCTGATGGCCTGTTTCCTGTTTGGGCTTCTTGAAGCCATTGCCAACCGTTATCAGTCCATCGAAATTGGTGCGTTCGAGATCCCTGTGCAATTCATGCAGGCTCTGCCTTACATTCTGACCGTGGTGATTCTTGCAGGCTTCATTGGCAAAGCCATTCCACCAAAAGCAGGGGGCGAACCCTATGTGAAGGAACGCTGATCACACGCAAAAGCTGTATGATGGGCATATTTGGCAACTGGTTAAGACCAGGCAACAAAAAATGATAAGGCCAGGGGGGATTTTCCCCCCTGTTTTTGTGTTTACAGACCACCATAGGCGTTGAGTTCGGAATAAGTTCCGGGCTATGGGTGGACATGCAGATTTATCTACCTATCGCCGAAGTCTCCGTTAATGCTTTCCTGCTCCTTGGTTTGGGCGGGCTTGTTGGTATTTTGTCCGGCATGTTTGGTGTTGGCGGTGGTTTTCTGATGACACCGCTTCTTTTCTTCATTGGTATTCCCCCCGCAGTTGCTGTCGCAACCGAGGCGAACCAAATTGTTGCTTCATCTTTTTCCGGCGTTCTGGCCCACTTTAAGCGAAAGACCGTCGACTTAAGGATGGGAACAGTGTTGCTGATCGGTGGCCTTGTCGGGGCCGCCTTAGGTGTGCAGCTTTTCAACATGCTAAAAAGCGCGGGCCAAGTCGATCTGCTGGTAAAGCTTTGTTATGTTGTGTTCCTCGGCATCATTGGTGGTTTGATGTTTATGGAAAGCGCCAAAGCAATCCTAAGATCCAAGAAACCAGGTGCCGTCCCGACCCGCAAAAAACACAACTGGATTCACAATCTTCCGATGAAGATGAAATTCCGTACATCCGGCTTGTATATTTCTGTCTTCCCGCCCCTCATCGTTGGTCTCTTTGTTGGCGTGTTGGCGGCCATTATGGGCGTTGGTGGTGGTTTCATCATGGTGCCCGCGATGATCTATCTGCTCGGCATGCCCACCAAAGTGGTTGTGGGTACGTCGCTGTTTCAGATTATTTTTGTGACCGCTTTCACAACACTTTTGCACGCAACAACCAACTATACAGTGGATATGGCCCTTGCGGTTCTGTTGCTGGTTGGTGGCGTTGTCGGCGCACAAATCGGCACACGTATTGGCGTAAAGATGAAGGCTGAACAGTTGCGCATTCTTCTGGCCCTGATGGTGCTTGGCGTTTGTGGAAAACTGGCGCTGGACCTGCTTATTCAACCGTCTGAGCTATACTCACTTGGCGCGGCCGGAGGCCACTGATGTTTTTCCGTATTGCCTGTCTTTGCCTGTTGTTCGCCCTGCCCGCCCGCGCGGAAGAGGTTGTTGCAGGCCTGTCGCAAAACCGCGTATCGATCACCGCAAATTTTGACGGTTCAGAAATCCTGATCTTTGGCGCGGTTAAACGCGAAAGCCCGCTGCCCGACGGCCCGCTTGATGTCATCATCGCTGTAGCCGGACCATCCGAACCTCTGACAGTTCGTCGTAAGGATCGCCGATACGGCATCTGGGTGAATGTGGACAGTGTGATCGTCGATCAGGCCCCAAGCTTTTATGCCGTCGCAACAACCGGTCCCTTAACCAATGTTCTCACTGATGTTGAAGACTTGGAACACCGCATTTCTATCGAACGCGCGGTCCAGACCGTTGGCACCACTTTTGCAACAGATAACCCTCAGGATTTCTCCGAAGCGATTATCCGCATCCGTAATGAAAACGGGCTATATCAGTTGTTGGAAGGTGACGTTGACCTATCTGAAGAAACCTTGTTTGCAACTTCAATTGCGCTGCCCTCCAACCTTGTGGAAGGCGACTATACCGCGCGCATTTTCCTGACACGTAGTGGCAAAGTTGTTGACACCCATAATGTCAGTATTGATGTCAGCAAAGTTGGCCTGGAACGTTGGATCTACAATCTCGCCCATGAACGCCCGCTTATCTATGGCCTGCTGTCACTTTTCATTGCCATCGCAGCCGGCTGGAGCGCATCCGCAGTCTTCCGCTATATCAAATCCTGATAGAACCCTTCTGAAGAAGCCGGGGGTCACGGGTCTTCCGATGTCAGCGTCAAAGTCGCTGGCGCAGGTTTCAGGTCATCCACGATCAGATCATGTGACGGTCGGGCAAGGCGGTTGCGCACAACCCAGTACAGCCGTTCCTGCGCGCGTGTGATTGCCACATAGGCAAGACGTTTCCACAGTGGTTGACCTGCCTCAACGCGGCCCATACGGGCTGCTACGAACAAATCTGGCGCAAACACTTGCACGTTTTCCCATTGCGATCCCTGCGCTTTGTGAATTGTCACCGCAGCCCCATGAAGGAACGCTGCACCCATACGGGCCGCATAGGGAATGAAAGGTTCTTCTTCGTCGGGAATTTCAATCTTCACGATAGAAGCCGCAGACACCTGTGGGTCTTCTGCCCCCATCACATGCAACCGTGAAAAGCCCGGCTTACGCCCAGGGCCGAGATAGACCACCTGGGCACCTTTGATCAAACCGCGTGCTTCTAGGTCAATTCGTTTTTTCCGATGTTTCGCTGGCAGCTCGATCCCATCGCAGATCAGAGGTTCCCCGGCCAATAATTCGTCCGGTGGGGCCATATGCGCGGCGCGAAACGCTTGGATCAATTTGATCCGCGTCGCATTGCGCCATACCAGCACGGGGCTACGTGCCATCAGATCGCTTTCCACACGTTGGGCCAGAATGACCCGGTCATCCTTTTGCGCGGCTTCTGAAACCATAGTCTCAAAATCCTGAAACGACAGCTGCGGATCCGCAAGCGCATGGGCAAGATCCAGGATCGGACTGTCAGCTTTCTGCCGGTGAACCCGTGAAAGCTCCAGCTTATACTTATCGGCAAGGCGATCAAAAACCATCTCACCAGATTGCCCAACAGGCGCCAGCTGAGCCGGGTCACCAAACAAAACAAGCGTTGGGAAAATCTCTTTTAGATCTTCGAACTGACGTTCATCCAGCATTGAGCTTTCATCAATAAAACCAATATCCAAGGGGTCATCACGCCGTTTCCAACCCGTAATAAAATCTGATCCACGTAGCCCCGCAACGGCCAAAGCCCCCGGGATAGATTTATTCGCTTGGTAGAATTCATATGCCCGGTCCAGCGCTGCCTCTGTCAGCCCTTCAATTTCCGGCTTTTCACCTTCACCTGCCAACCAATCCGCAATCTTTTCATATTCCGGATCATAAACAGGCGTATAAAGAATACGGTGAATTGTTGTCGCAGGCACGCCACGGTTGCGCAGGACACTTGCCGCTTTGTTTGTTGGGGCCAGAATGGCCAGGGTACGCTGATCTTTCTTGCGTTTGCCTTCATAATCGCCGGAAACGATCTTTACGCCTGCCTCTTCCAGCGCTTTGTAAAACTCAGCCAGCAACAAGGTTTTACCAGAACCCGCTTTCCCCATAATGGCCATGACCTGACTTTTGTCATCGGATGGCGGCATAAGCAGTGAATCCGAAAGGTTCACACCGGCAGATGTCAGCAGATCGGTCAGCCTGTCCCAGGCTTCGGCCTGGTCGTCAGAAAGGGTGATTTTGGCGGGAGTATTCATGAGGCGAACCTACAGGCCCGCCCCAGGACATGCCAGCCCCATAATCCGGGTCAGGCAGATTTCGGACGCTGTTGGAAACCACCAAAGGCGCGGTCGTACCAATGCTGCGAAACCTCTCTACCAATCCCCGTGCGTTGCAGCAGATTATGGCGAATATCCGCAGAAAATTCCCACAAGCCTACGCTGATCGCGTCCCGCCCTTGGCCCGAACTGCCCATCACCGTTGGTCCCCACCCCAAGCGGCGATACACCCGAACCATCCGATGATCAAAGACCCCGACAGCATGTGTCAGATGATGGCCAAGTCCCAGCTCAAGACCTCCAAGCATCAAGGCTCCAGACACCCTAGCGGAAGCATTCGCACCAAGGCAAAATCGCGTGCATTCCCAGATCAGAGGGCTCTCTATTTTCACCCCATCACTGAGATCCTGAAAATGATCATTCACCATCGTGCGCCCTGTTGTTGGCAGAAATCGCATCGATCCACCGTGGCTGCCATCCGCTTGCTGCCAGATGACGTACAGTGGATTCATCAGATCATATTCATCGCGTTCTTCCCCCATGCGGTTCACGTGAACATCCCACCCAAGCCGCCCTTTGAACTGATCGGCGCGATCCCGAAACATTGTGTCGCGAAGTTTCGGGTATGAAACAAGTTCATCGGCATAAAGATATCTAAGCATGAGGACCTCCGTGATTGCGTAACTGGCAATCATCAGATGGAAGTCCCTGAAATTTGGGGTAAATCCCCGGTGCGTCGCTTTAATGTTCCGTTAGTTATTCAGACAACAAGTAAGCCTTTCACAAGGGCGCGCGCCACGGCATGGGTTGTGTTCATCGCGCCAAGCTTGAAACGCGCACCTTCTATATAGACACGCAACGTATGTTCGGAAATGGACAGTCGCTCTGCTGCCCTTGCGCGACTGTAACCCAGTGCAAGCATCGTCAAAGCATCCGTTTCACGTGGCGACAGGGCCTGGCCAGGAACCACATCGGTGCCACGTTCCAATTCCAGCGCCTTTTGGTTCACGTAATGTGACACCAACAACAAATCTTTTACAGAATTCTGGCTGAATTTTTCCCAATCGGCGTCGCTGCAACGATGGTTCACCGTAAACAGGGCAAACTGACCACTTGGACCACGAATAGGCACCGATAGCCCCTGATTGCCCACGCCCGCACCGGACGCTTCTTCCAGAAAATGACGGGCTGATTTTGGGGACCAGTCAAGCTGCTTCCAGTCAACCGGGTGAAACCGCTGATAACACCCCTGAACCACAGGGTCGACACGCTCTAGCCCCTCAGAGATATACCGCTCAACCCAGGCTCCGTCATATGTCAAAGCTGCATATTGCTGACCTGTGCTGTTCACTGAGTGGTAGATCAGATGTTCAACTTCATATAAATCTCGCAGGCCGATAATAAGGGCCTGCAGTTCCTCAAGCGTTTGAGCCTGTAGAACTGAATCGATCAACCTTTCCAGGCGAATTGATGTTCCCGAAGGTTTGATTCCACTCTCCTCTGCCCTGATTTGCCAACTCAGACGCGGCAATCAAAGTCGTATCATCCAGCTGTTCAGACAACGCATTAAGACCGTTTTGCAATGCAAATGATTTCAGATCTGTCAGAACATCCAGTATCCAGTCATTTTTCATAATAGACTCTCTTCTTCTGTAGTTAACAAAACCTTAACACAACCTTAGCACGAGTTCTTTTTTCTACAAACTCACAGCTTTCAACTCCCCGAAAATAGTGAGGGCCCTGTTTATAAAGCATTATAATCACAATCACCTTTTTCAAAAAAATTTCGCTCAAAACGCAAAACGGCGCCACAAAGGGCGCCGAATCACAGGTATCTTAAAGATTATCACTCTGTCTCGAGAACATCTTCCAAAGTACGCAGGCCTGTCCGCGGAGATTGCACCAGAACCGCCATATTGCCCGGCTTATGCTGGTTGCGCAGCATTTTGATATGCGCCTGTGGGATTTCATCCCACGGGAACACTTCAGACATACAGGGGTCAATGCGACGTTCAACCATTAGACGGTTTGCAGACGCAGCCTGTTTGAGATGCGCAAAGTGGCTGCCCTGAACACGCTTCTGATGCATCCAAAGATAGCGCACATCAAAGGTACAGTTGAAACCGGACGTACCCGCACAGATCACAACCATGCCACCTTTTTTGCAGACGAATGTAGACACAGGAAAGGTTGCTTCGCCTGGGTGTTCAAACACAATATCAACATTGTTGCCTTTACCGGTGATGTCCCAGATGGCTTTGCCGAATTTGCGCACTTCTTTAAACCAGTCATTATATTCTGGCGTGTTCACTGTCGGCAGTTGCCCCCAGCAATTAAAGTCTTTGCGGTTGATTACACCTTTCGCGCCAAGCCCCATAACAAAGTCGCGTTTATCTTCTTCAGAGATCACGCCAATTGCATTGCCGCCAGCTGCATTGATCAGCTGGATCGCAAAAGAACCCAGACCACCAGACGCACCCCAGACCAGCACGTTCTGACCAGGCTTTAATTCATGTGGATGGTGACCAAACAGCATGCGGTATGCAGTAGCAAGGGTCAGCGTGTAACAGGCACTTTCTTCCCAAGTCAGATGCTTTGGACGCGGCAAAAGCTGTTGCGCTTGAACATTGGTAAACTGAGCAAATGAACCGTCAGGGGTTTCATAGCCCCAGATCCGTTGGCTCGGAGAATACATCGGATCACCACCGTTGCATTCTTCGTCGTCGCCATCATCCTGATTACAGTGAATGACAACTTCGTCGCCGACCTTCCAGCTTTTCACCTTGTCTCCGACGGCCCAAACGATACCCGACGCATCAGAACCCGCGATATGGTAATCCGCTTTGTGCACATCAAAGGGGGAAATGGGCTGACCAAGACCGGCCCAGATACCGTTGTAGTTCACACCAGCGGCCATCACCAGAACCAGCACTTCGTGGCTATCTAGTGTTGGAACGTCTACAACTTCGGACTGAAAGCTTTTGTCAGGTTCGCCATGACGTTCACGGCGGATCGCCCAAGCGTACATCTGCTTTGGCACATGGCCCATCGGGGGCATTTCACCCACTTCATACAGATCTTTTTTCGGGGCGTCGTAAGACAGGATGTTATCAGGGGTATCGAGCGCCATAACGGACCTCCTTTGCCAGCAGTTTTGCCGCAATGCAGAATCAACATCCACACAAGCGGTTTTCTATGGAATAGGAGTCACGAAGTAACTTTGCAACCCAATTTAGGCTATATGGGTAATTTTATGTCGCAGTCGAATTCTGCAATGCGGCATAGCCCTTACGGTTCTTGATGTATCAGGTGTTTTATTGAATTCGCATAAAAAGATAGTTCATCCTCATGACCCGGCGCAATCCTAAAGATCCCGTTTTCTTCCAGGACCATCTTGCGCAGCTTCAACATACGCAGGCCTACCTCAGCAGCATAATCGATGGAGTTGCGGGGCAGATGTACATGGCCTTCGTCTTGGGCAATTGTTTCGATCAGAATGGAAACCCGACTGATCAGTTCTTTCTCGGACACAGCCCCGTTTGCATCCAACAGAACAGTGGCAACAAGAGGCACCGGTAGAACCGGCAACACATCCCGGATACGGTCCATCAAAGCATTGCCGACAGCCTCAGGGCCCTTATTTCCGTCTTTCATAAATTGCGACAGGGACATGGGATTGCCAAAACTGACCGCAGCATAGCCAAACCGATGAAAGCGCCCTGTGAACATAAAGCGGATCTGCCGAAAAACGAACCGAAAAACGCCACTGATTTTAAAGCCGAATTTTCGATTGCCTTGCTTATGTGCCTTAATCAGAACCCGGTCTTCTAGAACCCGGTCATAGTTAATTGCGATAGGTACAAAAACAACGTCACGGTTTTTGTCCGGCTCGAAATCATTGACAATATAGGACAAAAGCCCAAGTTTTGGTGGCTGAACGGATCCATCTAAGGACAGGCCACCTTCAGGGAAAACAGCCTGTGTCACGCCACCTTCAGTTGCCATCTGCACATACCGCGCAAGGACCCGACGATAAAGTTTGTTTCGGCTTTTCCGGCGAATAAAGTAGGCGCCCATGGACCGGATCAACGCCCGCAAAGGCCAGACGCGCGCCCATTCACCAACGGCATAAGACAGCGCAGAACGTTCTGCGGCAAGCCAAGTCACCAACACGTAATCCATGTTAGACCGGTGGTTCATGACAAAAATCACAGTCGCATCAGGATCAATCCCTTTGATCGCAGCTTCATCATAATGCCCTAGCCTTACACGATAAATACGGTTGGAAAGCCAACGCGCAATCCGGGTTCCAAAGCCGAAGTAAGCCGTCGCAGAGAAGGACGGTACAATTTCCCGGGCATACCGACGGGCACTTTCAAAGGCCACGTTTTCAGGCACGCCTTCTTCACGGGCGTGATCGACAATCGCCTGTGAAACCTTGGGATCATAGATCAGGCGCTGAATCATGTCGTGACGTTCGGCCAGTTTGAAAGGTTCGATCGGGCGATCCAGGCGTGAATTTACTTTTGCCACCACACGTTCCATCCGCCGGCGGAAAAACCAGCGTACAGAAGGAAACAGAAAGTGACTGGCAAAAGTCACCGCTGCGAACAAAAGGATGAGGATTAAGGCCCAGAGAGGCAATTCAACCGTACGAAACATAGCGTAACATAGCGTGAGATGCGGTCAGATAAAAGCGATTACCCAGATCGCGCCATATGCTTTTTCAGAATAAATACGCAACTTTATTACGCGGTTCAGACAGCTATTGGCGCTCTTTTATCCCCAAAATCCCCGATGTTTACTTATTTATAAGCAATATCACGTCCTTCTTCCCAACCGATCAGTCAACATGATGCCGCAATGCAGCGAATTGACAGGGTTTGAAAATTTCTTATAAACACCCACAGACGAAATAAAATTGCCGGATACGATTCCGGCTTAGATGTGAGGCCATGATGTCCCAGTCCCCTTCGCAAGCGCAGAAAACCGCACCTGAAAAATCACGCCCATGGCTGTTCCGCACCTATGCCGGGCACTCCACCGCAGCCGCGTCAAATGCGCTGTATCGTGACAACCTTGCAAAGGGTCAAACCGGGCTTTCTGTGGCATTCGACCTGCCGACACAGACGGGGTATGACAGCGACCACGTTCTATCCCGTGGCGAAGTTGGCAAAGTGGGCGTTCCTGTCGGGCATTTGGGCGATATGCGCGCCCTGTTCGATCAGATCCCACTGGAACAGATGAACACGTCAATGACGATCAACGCAACGGCACCTTGGTTGCTGGCGCTTTACATTGCGGCCGCTGAAGAACAGGGCGCAGATGTGTCCAAACTACAGGGCACGGTGCAAAATGACCTGATCAAAGAATACCTGTCACGCGGCACATATATAACCGCCCCGGAACCCAGCCTGCGCATGATCACCGATGTCGCGGCATATACGCGGGAACATCTACCAAAGTGGAACCCTATGAATGTCTGTTCATACCACTTGCAAGAAGCTGGCGCGACACCTGAAGAAGAACTGTCTTTCGCCCTCGCCACAGCGATTGCCGTGCTGGATGATCTAAAGGAAAAAGTACCTGCAGATGCATTTCCTGTGATGGTTGGCCGGATTTCGTTCTTTGTAAATGCCGGCATCCGGTTCGTGACCGAAATGTGCAAGATGCGCGCCTTTGTTGAGCTGTGGGATGAAATCACCCATGAACGTTACGGTGTCGAAGATCCGAAATTCCGCCGCTTCCGGTATGGGGTGCAGGTGAACTCCTTGGGCCTGACCGAACAACAGCCGGAAAACAACGTATATCGCATTTTGATCGAAATGCTCGCGGTGACATTATCGAAGAACGCCCGTGCCCGCGCAGTGCAGCTGCCTGCCTGGAACGAAGCACTTGGCCTGCCGCGCTCCTGGGACCAGCAATGGTCTTTGCGCATGCAACAGATCCTCGCCTATGAAACCGACCTACTGGAATACGACGACCTGTTTGACGAAAACCCGGCTGTTGAACGCAAGGTTGCAGCCCTGAAGGAAGGTACACGGGCAGAGCTTGCACAGATCGAATCACTTGGCGGCGCCGTCGGCGCAATCGAATACATGAAATCTCGCTTGGTCGACAGCAATGCCGCGCGAATCGGGCGGATCGAAGCCGGAGAGACCACAGTCGTCGGTGTGAACCGCTGGACTGAGGGTGCCGAAAGCCCGCTGACCGCCGGAGACGGTGCAATTATGGTCGTTGATGAGGCAGCTGAAGCCGATCAAATTTCACGGCTAGAAACATGGCGCGCGGGCCGCAATCCAGCAGTCGTCAAGGCCGCACTGGCGGATCTGCGCAGCGCAGCCCTGAACGGCACCAACATTATGGGACCATCCATCGCTGCGGCAAAAGCTGGCGTAACCACCGGAGAATGGGGGGAAATGTTGCGTGAAGCCTTTGGTCAGTATCGTGGCCCAACAGGTGTCAGCAAGCACCCTTCGAACCAGACAGAAGGGTTGGACGAACTTCGCGCCAGAGTGGATGCCGTCAGTGACAAGCTTGGTCGCAGGATGAAGCTGGTGATGGCAAAACCTGGGCTGGACGGGCATTCCAATGGGGCGGAACAGATCTCTGCTCGGGCGCGTGATTGTGGCATCGATATTACCTATGAGGGTATTCGAATGACACCCGCCGAGATTGCGGAATGTGCAAAACGCCAAAATGCTGACGTAATTGGGGTGTCAATTCTCTCTGGCTCCCATCTGCCCTTGATTGAAGAATTGCAATCTGAATTGAATCAGTGCGGCCTTAAAGATACCCCATTGGTGGTTGGTGGCATTATACCAGATCTCGATATAGTAAAATTAAAAAACAGTGGAATATCAAATATTTACACCCCAAAAGATTTCGAGTTAAATCACATAATCGGGGATCTTATCGGCCTTGTTGAAAACGGTCAGTAATACCCCATAACTCAAATTCGAGACGGATTGATGCAATACTGCATCGATAATTGTTTGATATCTTCTGCCATTTATGTCCTATTAAGGGCACGATGACGGGAGTTCAGAATGAATATTGACTTATCAACCCTTAGTCGTAACGAGTTAGTTGTTTTACAGGAAGATGTCAGCAAAGCGCTGGCAGACGCAGAAGCACGTGACCGCCAGGCCGCGCTTGATGCTGCAAGAGCTGCTGCATCGGAATTTGGGTTCTCACTTGATGAGATCTCCGGCAATTCACGGCGCAGGGGCGGTCGCCCCAATGGCTCTTTATCCCCACCCAGATATGCAAACCCTGCGGATCAGGAACAGACGTGGACAGGTAAAGGGCGAAAACCCAACTGGTTTACCGAAGCGCTGAGCCGGGGTATCAATCCGTCAGAAATGGAGCTCTGACGGAAGGAACACGGATGACCATTCATATTGGTGCAGAAAAAGGCGACATTGCAGAAACAGTTCTGATGCCCGGCGATCCTTATCGCGCAAAATGGGCCGCGGAAACGTTTTTGAAAGATGTGCGCATGGTGAACAAAGTCCGGGGGATGCTCGGATTTACCGGCACGTGGAATGGCCATCCGGTTACGATACAGGGCTCTGGGATGGGGATGCCGAGCCTTTCGATCTATGCAAATGAGCTGATCCGGGACTATGGGGCAAAAACCCTGATCCGGATCGGTTCTTGCGGTGGCATGCAAGATCAGGTTGGCATCCGGGATGTCATCATCGCAATGACAGCCACATCGCTGTCCACCCCTTCACGCGGCATTTTTAAAGAGATCAACTTTGCCCCCTGCGCCGACTGGTCGCTCCTGCGAGCCGCTGTTGCGGCCTCAGAGGCCAAAGGCACGCCGACCCATGTTGGCGGGATTTATTCTTCGGATGTATTCTATGATGAACGCCCGGATCTGAATGAACAGATGATGCGTCATGGAATTCTGGGCGTGGAAATGGAAGCGGCAGAACTTTATAATCTTGCCGCCCGTCATTCTGTTCGTGCCCTTGCTGTACTGACTGTATCAGACCACCTGAAAACCGGTGAAGCCCTGCCCTCAGATCAACGCGAGAAAAGCTTTGGTGAGATGGTCGAAATCGCGCTGGAAGCCGCCTTCGCCTAACATCATACTGTATCAGACCGGTCGTATTGCTATCGGTCTGATACATCTTACCTTAACCGAACATTTACTTCCAACGCGGCCCACCCATTGTTAACCTCAAATCGTAATTGGTATTTGAGGGAATTTTATGAATTTACGCATCACCGCAGCAATCATCACTATAACCACCATATCTGGCTGCGTTTCTGCTGAGACAGACAAGACGCCACGATACACGCCCCCCGAAGCCTCTGGCTTGAAAGGCCTACGCCCCTACCCCACCGGCAATGATGTCTGCGAACGAATTGGGGAAAACGCGCTGACCAACCCCTATCTAGATGACAGCGCCCTATTGATCGGCTGCCCGGCGCATGAAACTGGGGCGATCGAAGATCGGCTGGCCGAAGGCGGTGAGGCCCTGCAACAAATCGGCGACTGGGTGTTGATCTCGATCCCACAACGCTGACACCACTGTATTTTGCTTTACGCGCTCTGGCAGCGCTTGCGTTATAGGCTGGTATTTCGCAGATGGCGTTTACATTCTTTTGGAGGCTTACCGTCATAGCTGAAAGCTTCCGTATTACAGGCAGAACAAACCCAACGTTTTGAGGTTTTATTCGCGCGAAACCGCGCTTCCGACCAACGACACTTTCGGGCTGAAAAAACCTGCCCTCCCCCCTGGGGGCGCGCATTCAGGCGTCCACTGAAGATCAGCCATATGACCGCAACAACACATAATAAAACAAGAACTGGCATGAAAATCTCCACTCACTGCAGAGAAATATAATGGTTAACTGCGGGGTTACAATGCCTGCCTGCATCTGATGAAACTGAAAACAAGATCAACGATGATCTGAACGAAAAAGGCCCGCCAAATAGCGGACCTCTTTTATTGATTACGATGTATTTTACGCGGCGCGTTCGACCAGCAATTGCTTGATCTCGGCAATAGCTTTGGCCGGATTCAGGCCTTTCGGGCATGTCTTGGCGCAGTTCATAATGGTGTGGCAGCGATACAGTTTGAACGGATCGTCCAACTCATCCAGACGCTCACCTGTCGCTTCATCCCGTGAATCAATGATCCACCGGTAAGCGTGCAGCAGCGCTGCTGGGCCGAGGTATTTGTCGCCGTTCCACCAATAGCTTGGGCAGGAGGTAGAGCAAGACGCACACATCACGCATTCATACAGACCATCAAGCTTTTTACGGTCTGCAATAGACTGCTTCCACTCTTTCGCCGGGCGGTTTGTCTTGGTCTCAAGCCACGGCATGATAGAGGCGTGCTGCGCATAGAAATGTGTCAGATCCGGGATCAGATCGCGCACCACCGGCATATGCGGCAGCGGGTAGATTTTCACATCACCCTTGATTTCATCCATACCATAGATACAGGCCAGCGTGTTGATGCCGTCGATGTTCATCGCGCAGGACCCGCAGATACCTTCACGACAAGACCGGCGGAAAGCCAAGGTCGGGTCGATATCGGTTTTGATCTTGATCAGCGCGTCCAGAACCATCGGACCACAGGTGTCGAGATCCACAAAATAGGTGTCGACCTGTGGGTTCTTGCCGTCTTCTTCATTCCAGCGATAGATCTGGAATTTACGGACATTGGTTGCGCCTTCCGGCTTGGGCCAGGTCTTGCCTGTCACCATGCGGGAGTTCTTGGGGAGTCTGAATTCTGCCATCAGTCTTCTCCTATAGCTGAATGCCGCTGAGACTTTCCCGGGCGATGCATTTCACAGCATCCGGGCGCGCGGCGATTTCCACCACGGTCTCAACGGTTGAATCATTAATGCCAGTGACGGCTGCACCGGCAAGTGTGAATATTTCATTGCTGCTGGCCTGATTGATGATGCAGGACGCAACAGGTTCGACATTCACGCCGGGGAATTTGTCCTCGGATACGGACACCACGGTGCGCAGGGCCGCTGCGCGTGTGGTGTTGTCGACCTGTTCCTGCAACGTACAGCCCGCAGTGGTCAAAGCCACCGCAGCCAGTGCAATATATGAAGCCATAGAGCGCATTAGAACGTACGCGCCTTTGGTGCGATTTTCTTCAGGCTGATACCGCCTTCGTCTTCCGTGGTCAGCGGATCCGTCACAACCGGGCGATGGGACAATTCAACTTTGTTGCCCTCCACTCGGCTGATGGTATGCACGCGCCAGTTTTCATCATCCCGTGTCGGGTGATCTTCATGGGCGTGTGCGCCACGGCTTTCTTTACGGGCCTCAGCGCCAACAATCGTTGCTAGGGCGTTTGGCATCAGGTTGGTCAGTTCCAGCGTTTCCATCAGATCTGTGTTCCAGATCATGGTGCGGTCAGAAACAGCCAGATCATCCAGCTTGGCGGCAACACCAGTCATTTTCTCAACACCTTCAGACAGGGTGCTGGCTTCGCGGAACACAGCCGCATCCGCCTGCATGGTTTTCTGCATCTCAAGACGCAGTTCCGCAGTTGGTATGCCGCCTTTGGCGTGACGCAGACCGTCGAAACGATCCAGGGCTTTGTCGACAGACGCCTGGTTCAGAACCGGGTTTGGCGCATCCGCATCCACAACTTTACCAGCGCGGATCGCAGCCGCACGCCCAAAGACCACAAGGTCAATCAGCGAGTTGGAGCCAAGACGGTTCGCACCATGCACAGAAGCACAGCCCGCTTCGCCC